>JAOPZQ010000175.1 GCA_025964075.1 Solirubrobacterales bacterium
CGGCGACTCCCGCGCCGCCGCACGCCCGCGGCGCCGCCGCCGCCGCTGGATCGCCCCGGTCGCGATCGTCTGCGCCGTCGCGCTCCTCCTCGGCGGCGCGTGGATCGCCAGCCGGGCCGTCTACTTCGTTGGGACGGATCGTCAGGGCTTCGTGACGATCTACCGCGGCCTCCCGTACGACCTACCGGGCGGCGTCCATCTCTACGAGCGCTTCTACACCTCCGGCGTGCCGGCGGAGATCGTGCCGGTCGCGCGGCGCAAGAAGCTCCTCGATCACACGCTCCGGTCTCGCAACGACGCGGAGTCGCTGGTCAACCAGCTCGAGCTCGGGAAGCTCTCGCAATGAGTCCGCGAAACCGCGAGCTGTTCGCGCTGATCCCGGCCTCGCTGCTCCTGACGGCCGGGTTCATGGCGATCTTCGTCCAGCGGGAGAACGGGCCCGCGACGGGCGCGCTGCGGATCAGCCCGCACGTCTCGAACGCGTCGCTGACCTACGGGCTGCTGTTCCTCGGCCTCTGCGTGGCCGCGCACATCGTCCTCCGGGTGACGCTGCCCGACGCCGACCCCTACCTCTTTCCGCTCGTCGCGCTGCTGGCCTGCTTCGGCCTCGTGATGATCTACCGGATCGACGACACGCTGGCGCGCCAGCAGGCTCAGTGGTTCGTCCTCGGCCTGATCCTGTTCGCGCTGACGATCGTCGCGTTCCGCGACTACCGGCGCCTCGAGCGCTACCGCTATACGATCGCCGCGATCGGCCTGGGGCTGCTCGCCCTGCCCCGCTTGCCCGGGATCGGGGCCCAGACGAACGGCGCCTACCTCGGCGTGCGAATCCCCGGCGTGTTCGTCTTCCAGCCGGCGGAGTTCGCGAAGCTCGCGATCGTCATCTTCCTCGCCTCCTACCTCCGCGACACGCGCCAGGTGCTCGTGCAGGGGGCGCGCCGTGTGCTCGGGATCACGCTGCCGCCGCTCAAGCACTTCGGGCCGGTGCTCGTCGTGTGGGGCACCGCGATGCTGATGCTCGTCGTGATCCGGGACCTCGGCTCGTCGCTGATGTTCTTCGGCGGCTTCCTGGCGATCCTGTACGTGGCGACGAACCGCTTCGGGTTCGTGTTCATCGGCCTCGTGATGTTCGGGCTCGGCGCCTGGTTCCTCGGGACGCACGTCGGGCACGTGCACGACCGCGTCGACGCGTGGCTGCACCCGTTCGACCACGCGATCTACGGGAAGGTCGGGGGGAGCTACCAGGTGGCGCAGTCGCTGTTCGCGCAGGCGGACGGAGGACTGTTCGGCCAGGGCTTCGGCCAGGCGGTGCTGACGCTCCCCCACGGTGGGACGCTCCTCCCCGCGCCGCAGACGGACACGATCTACGCGGTCATCACCGACGAGCTCGGCCTCTTCGGGGCGGTGGGTCTGCTCACGATCTACCTGCTGATCGTCCAGCGCGGCTTCAAGACGGCGATGCTCGCCCGCGACTCGTTCTCGACGCTCCTGGCCGCGGGGCTCACGTCGGTGTTCGCGCTGCAGGTGTTCGTGATCGTCGGCGGGGTCACCCGCGTGATCCCCCTTACCGGCGTCACGCTGCCGTTCGTCTCCTACGGCGGCTCCTCGATCCTCGCGAACTTCGTGCTGCTCGCGCTCCTGCTGCTCGTCTCCGACCGCGCGCGGAGGCCCGCATGAACGTGTCGATCATGCGCGTCTTCGGGTTCTTCGTCCTGCTGTTCGGCGTCCTCGTCGTGTTCACGTCGCGGTGGACGGTGATCGAGGCGACGAAGCTTCGCGACAACGGACTGAACGCCCGCCATCTCCTCGACCAGCTCCGCGTCCGGCGCGGGACGATCCGCGCCGCCGATGGGACCGTCCTCGCGCGCTCCGTCTCGGCGGCGGACCACACGTTCAACCGCGTCTATCCGCTGGGGTCCCTGTTCGCCCAGCCGCTCGGCTACTTCAAGCCGGGGGCCGGCATCCCGCCCGCCGGCCTCGAGGCGTCGCGCGACTCCGTGCTCTCGGGCCAGCGCAGCGAGTTCAAGTCGCTGCTCGACGAGCTGCAGGGCAAGCAGCGGATCGGGGACAACGTCACGACGACGCTCGACACGAAGGCGCAGAAGCAGGCGCTGAGCCTGCTCGCCGGGCGCCACGGGTCCGTCGTCGCGCTCGACCCGCGCACGGGAGCGATCAAGGTCATGGCGGTGATCCCGAGCTACAACCCGAACTTCAACCCGCTCCACGCGCCGAAGATCCGCCCCAAGAACGGCGCCACGCAGCTGACCGACTTCTCGCCGCCGGGCTCGACGTTCAAGGTCGTGACGGCCGCCGCCGCGCTCGACTCGGGGAAGTACACGCCGGACACCCTCATCGACGGGAAGTCGCCGATCACCGTGTCGGGCCGGCCACTGGCGAACGACAACGGTGAGACCTTCGGTCCGGTCACGCTGACGAAGGCGCTGACCCTCTCGATCAACACGGTCTTCGCCCAGGTCGCCGAGAAGGTGGGTCGCTCGACGATGAAGAAGTACATGGAGAGGTTCGGCTTCGACGGCAAGCCGCCGCTCGACTATCCGAAGTCGCAGGTCGACGCCAGCGGCGAGATCTCGTCGAAGGGCGGGATCCTGCCGCCCACGGACAGCCGCGTCGACCTCGGGCGCATGGGAATCGGCCAGGACAAGCTCCAGGCGACCTCCCTGCAGATGGCGATGGTGGCCGCGGCGGTGGCGAACGGCGGGACGCTGATGAAGCCGCACATGACCGACCGGGTCATCGATCACGACGGGCGCACGGTCCAGACGATCAACCCGTCGGTGATGAGCAAGGTGATGAGCCCGACGACCGCGACGGAGCTCACGACGATGATGCGCAGCGTCGTCGAGGAGGGGACCGGGCAGACCGTGCGCCTGGGCAACCTCGACATCGCGGGCAAGACGGGCACCGCCCAGATCGGCGTGCCGGGGTCGAACCTGACGCGCCCGTGGTTCATCGCCTTCGCCCCGGCGAACAAGCCGCGCATCGCGATCGCCGTCACCGTGGCCCGCAGTCAGGGCGGCTTCGGCGCGACCGTCGCGGGGCCGATCGCCCAGCAGGTCCTCCAGACCCTCCTGAGCGGCGGATGACCGACATCGCCCCCGAGACCCTCGTCGACGGCCGGTACCGCGTCCTCACCCGGATCGGCTCCGGCGGCATGGCCGACGTGTTCGTCGCCGAGGACCAGCAGCTGGGGCGCAAGGTCGCGCTGAAGCTCCTGCACCGGCGCTTCGCCGAGGACCAGGAGTTCGTCGAGCGCTTCCGCCGGGAGGCGTCCGCGGCGGCGGGCCTCCAGCACCAGAACGTCGTCGGCGTCTATGACCGCGGGCGCTGGGACGACACGTACTACATCGCGATGGAGTACCTCCCGGGCCGCTCGCTCAAGCAGGTCATCCGCGCCGACGCGCCGCTCGACCCGCTCCGCGCGATCGACCTGACGATCCAGATCCTCAAGGCGGCCCGGTGCGGGCACCGCCGGGGGATCATCCACCGGGACCTGAAGCCCCACAACGTGATCGTCGACGCCGAGGACCGGGCGAAGGTCACCGACTTCGGCATCGCGCGCGCCGGGGCCAGCGACATGACGGAGACCGGCTCGATCATGGGCACGGCGCAGTACCTCTCCCCCGAGCAGGCCCAGGGCCGGTCGGTGAGCGCCCAGTCCGACCTCTACGCCGTAGGGGTGATCCTCTACGAGATGCTTACAGGCCACGTGCCGTTCGAGGCGGAGACGGCCGTGTCGATCGCGCTCAAGCACGTCAGCGAGCCGCCTGCGCCGCCGAGTTCCCGGAACCCTCACGTTCCACCCGAGCTCGAGAGCATCGTCCTGTGGGCCCTCGAAAAGGACGCCGCGCGCCGCCCCGCCGACGCCGACCAGTTCATCGACGCGCTGCAGGAGGTGCGGGATCACCTGACCGGCGGCGACGGAGGCCAGCGCACCGCCTCGTTCGCCCCTCCGCCGCCCCTGCCGCCGGTCGTCGACGATCAGCGGACCGGGACCTTGCCGCCCGTGGGCTACGACGCCGATGACGGCCTCGCCGCCTGGCCCCCGGACGAGGCTCCGCCGCGCCGCCGCCGGCGGTGGCCCTGGCTCGTCGCGCTCCTCGTCCTCGCCCTCGCGGGCGCCGGGGTCGGTGCCTACCTGCTGCTGAAGCCGAAGGACCGGACGGTGCCCGACGTGGTCGGCCAGGACGTCGCGAACGCGTCGAACGCGTTGCGCGACCAGGGCTTCCGGGTGACGGTCAAGCGCGTTTCGTCGCCGAAGCCGCAGGATCAGGTGCTGAGCGAGGCGCCGTCCGCCGGCACCAAGGCCAAGAAGGGGAGCACCGTGGCGATGACCGTCTCCGGAGGCCCCGGCCAGGGATCGGTGCCGCCGGTGGCGGGCCTCACCCAGCGCAGCGCGGAGCGCCGGATCAGCAAGGCCGGCTTCCAGCCGGTCGTGGTGCCGCGCCCGAGCACGCAGTACGCGAAGGGCAACGCCATAGCCACGTCGCCGACCGAGGGGAACCGGATCGACCGCGGCAAGACGGTGCGACTCTTCGTCTCGACGGGTCCGGCGATGGTCAGCGTGCCCGATGTCACCAGCCTGACGGTCGACGCCGCCGTGACGCAGCTCAGGGGCGCCGGCTTCGTCGACAGGCAGGTCCAGCAGGAGAGCACGACGGCGCAGCCCGGAACGGTGATCGCCGAGAGCCCGAAGGCGGGCACATCGCTGCCCAAGGGCTCGACCGTGACCCTGACCGTCGCGAAGGCGGCGCGCCCCACCGTCCCCAACCTCGTGGGCAAGACGCAGGACGAGGCGACCAACGCGCTCCTCGCGCTGGGGCTCGTGCCCCAGGTCGCGTCGAAGACCGTCACCGACCAGACGCAGGACGGCCAGGTCCTCTCCCAGTCGCCGCCGCCGGGGACGAAGCGGAGCAAGGGCGGCCGTGTGCGCCTCGTGATCGGGCGCGTCAGCGCGATCCCTCCGCCTCCGACGACGACCACGCCGTGAGTCGCGTCGCAGTGCTCTCGGGCGGCCGCTCGTCCGAGCACGACGTCTCCCTCGCCTCCGGTGAGGCGGTCCGCGGCGGGCTCGCCCGCGCCGGCCACGACGTCCTCGACGTGCGGATCGAGCGCGACGGGCGCTGGCACTGCGACGGCCAGCCGGTGACGATGGCGGCCGGCCAGGGGCTGCTCGACGCCGACGTCGCGTTCCCGGTCCTCCACGGCCCGTTCGGCGAGGACGGCACCGTGCAGGGCCTCCTCGAGTGCCTCGACGTGCCCTACGTCGGCGCCGGGGTCCTCGCCTCGGCGCTGTGCATGGACAAGGTGCTCTTCAAGGAGCTGATGGCGCGCCACGACGTGCCGCAGGTCGACTACCGGCGGGTGGACGAGCGCGCGTATCGTGCCGACTCCGGTGCCGTCCTCCGGCAGCTCGAGGCCCTCGGGCGCCCCGTGTTCGTGAAGCCGGCGCGGCTCGGGTCGTCGGTCGGGATCGTGCGCGTCAGCGAGGGCGGGCTCGAGCTCGCGGGCGCGCTCGACGTCGCCTTCGGCTACGACGCGCTGGCGATCGTCGAGGCCGGCGCGACGGGCCTCGAGGTCGAGTGCTCCGTCCTCGGCGACCGCGAGCCCGAGACCTCGACACCGGGCGAGATCGTCGTCAAGCGCTCGGCGTCACCAGGCGGCTGGTACGACTACGAGGCGAAGTACACGGAGGGCGGGATGGAGCTCGTCGTGCCCCCGCGCATCTCGGACGCGGCGCGCGAGCGCGTCCGCGAGCTCGCCGTCACCGCGTTCACGCTCGCCGGCGTCAGCGGCCTCGCGCGGGTGGACTTCTTCGTCGACGGCGAGGACGTGCTCGTCAACGAGCTCAACACGATGCCCGGCTTCACCGAGACGAGCGTCTACGCGAAGCTCTGGTCCGAGAGCGGGCTGCCGTTCCCCGCGCTCGTCGACCGGCTCGTCCAGCTCGGGATCGAGCGCTACGCGGAAGAGCGCGCGTACCGGCACTAGCATCGAGATACGAGGAAGTCCTACAATTCTCTCGCGGTGCCGGACACGATCGAAAGCGTTGGCGTAGTCGGCGGCGGCTTCATGGGCTCGGGCATCGCCGAGTCCGTCGCGGTCGCCGGGATCCCCGTCGTCGTGCGCGACATCGACGAGGCGGCGCTCGAGGCGGCGCGCGGCCGCATCGAGACGTCGATGGCGCGGGCCGTCAAGCGCGGGAAGATGACCGCGGAGGCGGCGCGGGAGACCGTGGAGCTGATCGCGCTCACCACGGATCTCGCCGACGTCGGCGATCGCGACCTGGTCGTCGAGGCGGTGCCCGAGGACGAGCGCCTGAAGGTCGAGATCTTCAAGGACCTGTCGAAGATCGTCGGCGACGACGCGATCCTCGCCTCGAACACCTCCTCGATCCCGATCGCCCAGCTGGCCAAGGAGGTCGAGCGCCCCCAGCGGGTCCTCGGCCTGCACTTCTTCTCGCCCGTCCCCGTGATGTCGCTGGTCGAGATCGTCAAGTCCCTCGACACGAACGACGAGACGCTGACCGCGGCGCGCACGTTCGCCGAGCGGATCGGCAAGCGGCCGATCGTCACCAAGGACCGCTCGGGCTTCATCGTGAACATGCTCCTCGTCCCCTACTTGATGGCGGCCGTGCGCATGTACGAGGACGGGTTCGCGACGCGCGAGGACATCGACGCCGGGATGAAGCTCGGCTGCGGCCACCCGATGGGCCCGCTCGAGCTCAGCGACTTCATCGGCCTGGACGTCCTCTACAGCGTCTGCGACTCCCTCTACGAGGAGTTCAAGCGCGACGAGTACGCGCCGCCGCCGCTGATGAAGCGGATGGTCGCGAGCGGGCGCCTCGGCCGGAAGGTCGGCCGGGGCTTCTACGACTACGGCTAGCCGGGGATCGACAGCGAGATCTCGCTGATCGACGCCTGCTGCTTCCCCGGCGGGAGCTTCGTGATCCAGACGAGGAAGTAGCGGTAGGACTTCGTGTTGGCGGCGAACTTGAACGTCGTGTGGGACGTCGTCTGCTGCGAGACCGCGAGCTTCGTCCAGCCGCCGATGTTCGCCGGCACCCGGCCGTTCGCGCCGTAGACCGCGGCGCGGAAGCCAGGGGTCGGCGTGGTGAGCCCGAGCTCCTTGCCGACGGCGCCGGGCGCGGCGTCGACGTAGATGCCGACCCCGGTCTTCGGCGGGGGGAACGCGTCGCCCTGGTACTGCTCGGTGCTCCAGGTCGTGGTCGGGTTGCCGTCGAGGACGTTGCTGACGTCCGCGTGGTGCTCGACGTGGTCGCCCTGGGGGTCGTAGTCGTGAGCCGCGCTCTGGCTGAGGTTGTCCTCGCGCAGGCCGGGCGCGGTCGGCGCGACCCGGTGAGTACCGGTGCCTCGGTGCGCTTGCTGGCTGCCGAGCAGCGCGACGAGGGCGACGACGATCCCGGCGAGGACCGCGACGGCGACGAAGAGCCCCGGACTGCGCAGGCGCAGCGGGACGCGCCGCCTGGCGCGCTTGGGCAGCGTCCGCAGGACGGTCGTCGCCTCGCCGGTGGTCTGGCCCGCGCGGGCGGCCTCGATCGCCAGGGCGTCCTCGAGGTCGGCGATCATCGCCGCGGCGTCGGGATAGCGGTGGGAGAGCTCCTTGTCCGTCGCGCTGTCGACGACGGCCGCGAGCGCGGCCGAGACCTCCGGCCGGCGCACCTGCACGTCGGGCAGCGGCTCGCGCACGTGCTTCATCGCCACCGCCACCTGGTTCTCGCCGCGGTACGGGACGTCCCCGGTGAGCATCTCGAAGAGCACGATGCCGAGCGAGTAGAGGTCCGACTGGCCGGTGACCGGGTGTCCGAGCGCCTGCTCCGGGGACACGTAGTCGGTCGTGCCGAGCACGCGACCGTCGGCGGTCAGGCCCTCCTCCTCGTCGTCGAGCATGCGGGCGATGCCGAAGTCGGTGACCTTGGCGGAGCCCTCCTCGTCGATCAGCACGTTCTGCGGCTTGACGTCACGGTGGACGATGTGGCGGGCGTGCGCGGCCTCGAGCGCGCGGGCGATCTCGATCGCGTAGGCGACCGCCTCGCCGATCGGCAGGCGCCCGAGTCGCCGGATCCGCTGCTTGAGCGTCTCCCCCTCGACGTACTCGAAGACGATGTAGGGCCGGCTGCTGTCCTCCCCCGCGTCGATGATGCCGACGACGTGGGGGTGGGAGAGCTGCGCGACGGCGCGCGCTTCGCGCCGGAAACGCTCGAGCTGGTCGGGCTTCGCGGCGATCTCGCGGTTCATCAGCTTGATCGCGACCTCGCGCTCGAGCGTCGTGTCGAAGGCGCGGTAGACCGTGGACATGCCGCCCGAGCCGATGCGCGCGTCGAGCCGGTAGCGCCCGCTGAGGAGCGTGCCGAGAAGGCCGCTGCTCATCGAGCGCGCGGGCGTCGGGTTGGGGTGGAGACGGTCACGGGTGCCTTGGAGCCTCTATTTTGCGCGCGTGGCCGCAGTCCATGCGTCGTACTTCACGGATCCTGCCTGTTGCTGGTGATGGGAGTTGGAACCGGCTCTGCGTCGCTTGAACGTCGAATTCGGCGACGAGGTGCGCTTCACCTACGTGATGGGCGGTCTCGCCCGCGACTATACGAGCAGGGCGAACAGCCCGGGCTCGGCGGACGACCAGATGGCGGGCTGGCTCGACGTC
>JAOPZQ010000196.1 GCA_025964075.1 Solirubrobacterales bacterium
ACGCCTGGCGGCGGCGCTCGCCGTGCCGATCGCCGGCCCCTTCCCGGGCGGGTAGGCCGTCGAGGGATCGGCCGCCGTCACGCCGGGCTGGTTCGGGCCGAGCCACGACTCGCAGTGCTTGAACGCCGGGTCCGACTTCAGCTTCTTGACCAGCGTGTAGGCGTCGGTGTAGCTGCTGCACTCGCTGGGGAACGCGTTGACCCGCAGCAGGTGCCCGTTCTGGTCGAACGCGTTGACCGCCATCGACTGGTTGAAGACGTACATCAGCAGCGCCTCGAGCCCCGTGTAGCCGGCCGGCCCGGCGACGCCGGTCTGTCCGGGCACCGCGGCGTTCGTCTCCACGGCGCGGCTGCGGTCGTTCAGGTCGCCCAGGACGATCGACAGGTTCTGCGCGAGCTCCGGCGTGTGCACGGTGAACGAGCGCAGCAGGGCGATCGTCGGCTTCGCCGCCGACAGCGCGTCGCGCCCCGTGACCGACGCGCGGCCGAGCGCCGCGAGCGCCGGCTGCGAGGCGCGGGCGAACGGTGCGAGGTCGCGGAAGAAGCGCGTCACGTTCGGCGCGGCGGCGCGGAGGTTCGCGAGCGCAGGCGTCTGGCGGTCGGCGACCTGTCCGAGCGAGGCCATCGTCGGCTTCAGCTGCTCGAGGAAGCCCGGCAGCTTGTGGAAGGACGCCTGCACGGCCGACGCGCGCTCGGCGGTGTCGACCGCCGCGCGGTCGGCCGCCGTCACGAACCGCCCCACGTCCTGGTGGCTGCGGGCGAGCGCGGAGATCACCGTGTCCGCGTTCTGGGTCAGGTCCCGGATCGTCGTGCTCTGGTCGCCCAGCACCGCGAGCACGCGGTCGGTCTCGCGAAGCGCCGGCACCGCGCGGCGGATCGTCGCGTTGAGATCGGCGCCGCGCCCCGCGACGCCGGCGCCGAGCTCGCCGACGATCAGCGAGAGCCGCTGCCGGTAGGGAAGGCGCATCACGTTCTGGACGAGGTCGGGCGGAACCGTCGAGGCCGTGTGCGTGACGGGGATCAGCGCCCCATCCTCGAGCGCCGGGCCCTTGCGACCGGGGTCGCAGTCGATGAAGTACTCGCCGATCAGCGACTGCGGCCGGGATTGACAGAACGCGTCGGCGTGGAACGTCCCGAATCCGCCGCGGGTGATCTTGATCTCGACGAGCGCCTTGTTGTCCCGGTCGAGGGAGAACGAGCCGATCGTGCCCGCCCGGACGCCCGCGACCTTGACGTCGGCGCCGCCGACGAGGCCGAACGCGTTGTCGAGCTGGACCGTGTACGTCGGGCTGCCCGACCCGGAGCCGGTTCCGCTCGCGAGCACGACGAAGCCGCCGGCGACGGCGATCAGCACGAGGATGAGGAGCACGCGCCTCATGGGCCGAACGGGGTCTGGGTCGGATCGCAGGTGAAGCGCGGGTTCGACCCCGAGTACGGGTTGAACGGCGTCGACTTGTCGCCCTGGTCGCGCTCCATCGAGCCCGGGCAGCGGTCGTACTGGCCGGTCTTCGCCACGGCGCTGAACGCGGCCGAGCGCAGCGCCGGGTTCGAGATCGGCAGCATGGAGAGCAGGCCGTTGTTCAGCTGGAGCGAGAACGCGCTGAACACCGGCGACGCGCGGCTCGCGGACCCGAGCGCGTCCGCGACGCCGCTGTGGCTGAAGTCGTCGAACCAGCCCTGGAGGTCGACCGCGTACGGCCGTGCGTAGGCGAGCGGCGGGATCGAGCCCTCCAGCGCCTTCGCGCTGGCCGGGAACGCGCCCTCGCGCGTCTTGCCGTCGACGGAGACGTTGCGCACCGTCGCCTTCGCGAGCGGGACCGCGTCGCGCGTGAGCTCCGTCAGGTCGTTCGCCTTGCCCGGACGGCTGACGATGTTCGTCAGGTCGTGGACGGTCGGCAGTGCGTCCTGCGCGAACGGACGCAGCGCCGCGAGCAGCGGGCGCAGCCGCTTCGCCACCGGCTTGGACTCGTCGACCAGCGGCGTCAGCGTGTCGAGCGTCGAGCGCAGGTTGACGAACGTCGTGTTCGCCCGGCGCATGAACGGCGGCAGCTTCGCCACGGCGGAGGCGAGCGCGCCGCTGGGGCGGGCGATCGCGCCGGTCGTCGTCGCGAGGTGGTCGACGAGCCCGGCGAGGTCGTCCCGGCGCTGGGCGATGTCGCCGACGAGGTGCGAGCTCGAGACGAGGAACCGCGTGAAGCTGGCGGTGTCGCGGTTCAGCTCGCGGAACAGGGCGCTCGTCGAGGAGAGCGACGGGTCGAGGTAGGCCCAGCCCATCCGCGCCTGGGCCTCGCGCCCCGCGTACTGGCTCGCCGAGCCCTGGAGGACGTCCTGGAGCGCCTTGCGCTGGCGCGGGCCGAACGTGTTGAAGATCTGGTCGAGGTCGACGGCGCTCGTCGTCGCGGTCGTCGGGATGACACTGCCCTTCGGCCACCCGGGCGCGCCCGCCGGGCCGAGGCGGAGGTCGACGTAGCGGTTCGCGATCCCCGACAAGGACGCCGCCCGGACCGTCAGCTGAGTGCCCTGGCGCAGGGGCGCGAAGGAGTCGTCGATCTGGAGGGTCAGCCGTGCGCGGCCCTGCCCCGTGAGCTGGATGTCCGTGACCTTGCCCGCCGGCCGGCCCGAGACCTGGACGTAGTCGCCCTTGACGATCTGCGACGCGTCGGCGAAGTCCGCCTTGACGCTGTAGCCGCCGCCGCCCGAGAGCAGCACGACCGCGATCGCGACGGCAGCAACCAGTACCGCGACGATCGCGGCTAGGCGTCCGACCATGCTCGAGCTACGCATGCGCCACGCTGTTCGTCCCTGTCTGTCCGCGCCACCACGGGGCCGATCGGCGGCCCCGCGTCCTCTCTCGCCCGCATCAACGCAGGAAGTCGCGAGAACTGGCGGTGCTCAGTCGACGGCGAGGGCGCGAGCGGGGACGCTAGCGTTCGTGGGACACCGCCCGGGTGGCGTAATTGGCAGGCGCTGCCGACTTAAACTCGGCTGTCCCCTTGCGGGACGTGTGGGTTCGACTCCCACCCCGGGCATCAAGCCTCGTCGACCGCGACGTTCGCCGGGAGGATCGAAGCCCAGTCGGCCACCGCGGCGGCGCGGGGCGGGCGTTTCGGACCTGCATGGGTCGGCGAGAATACGCCAGGCCAGTGCGCAACTTCGGCGCTGATAGCGTGTCGTAACGGACGCAAGGGCCCCTTGCACATGGAAGTCTCCGCCTTAAAACACCCGGCGGCAGGCGGGATCCCGGCCCGGTTGGCGGGTCGTTCTCCTCTGCTGCGCCTGCAGTCCGATGAGCGCCTGGTCGCGCTCACTCGGCGCGGCAGCCATGGCGCCTTCGAGGCGCTCGTCGCCCGCTACCAGTCGCGGCTCCTCGCGTTCTGCCGCCACATGCTGTCCTCGCGCGAGGACGCCGAGGACGTCCTGCAGGAGGTCTTCGCCGCGGCGTTCAACGCCCTGATCACGGACGACCGGACGATCAACGTCCGTCCGTGGCTCTACCGGATCGCCCGCAACCGGTGCCTGAACCACCTCCGCCGGGCGACGGCGATCGGCGTCGACTCGATGGACGTCCACTACGCGAACCACGGGCAGACGACCGCGGACCAGGTCCACGAGCGCGAGGACTTCCGCAGCCTCCTCACCGACGTCGGCGGGCTGCCCGAGACCCAGCGCACCGCTCTGCTGCTGCGCGAGATCGACGCGCTCTCCTATGACCAGATCGCCGAGGCGATGGACACGACCGTGCCGAGCGTGAAGTCGCTGCTCGTGCGCGCCCGCGTGTCGCTCGCCGAGGCCGCCGAGGCCCGCCGGATGACGTGCGACGAGGTGCGCTTCCATCTCGGCGAGTGGGCCGAGGGGCTGACGAAGGTCTCGCCTCCGGTGCGACGGCACATGAAGACGTGCTCCCAGTGCGCCGGGTTCCGCCGCCAGCTGAAGGACACGAACAAGGCGCTCGCCGCGGTGCTCCCCGTCGGCCCCCTCCTCGTGCTGAAGAAGCTCGCGATCTTCTCGTTCGGCACCCACGCCCCCCACGGCACGCCCGCCGGCGGCGGCGCCGCGGCCGGCGGCGCGCTC
>JAOPZQ010000217.1 GCA_025964075.1 Solirubrobacterales bacterium
GGGCTCTACAACCTCGAGAAGGCCTTCGTCGAGGTGCGGGCCGGGCGGACGAAGTCGTGGAACGACTTCACGGTCCCGGAGGAGGCGGTGAGCGTCGGCTTCCACGAGGCGGCGCGCGGCGTCCTCTCGCACCACATGGTGATCAAGGAGGGCAAGATCGCGAACTACCAGCCCTATCCGCCGACGCCGTGGAACGCGAACCCGCGCGACACGCACGGCACGCCGGGCCCGTACGAGGACGCCGTCCAGAACACGCCGATCTTCGAGGAGAACGGCCCGGACGACTTCAAGGGGATCGACATCATGCGTGCGGTCCACTCGTTCGATCCGTGCCTGCCCTGCGGCGTGCACATGTACGGCAAGGGCAAGGTCCGCAAGGTGGTCCACACCCCGACGGGGATGTGCTGATGGCCGACCCCTCCGAGGAGCTGATCGAACGCGTTCAGGCGCTCACGGCACAGCTCGAGGAGGTGCAGGACTTCCGGGCGCGCGCCGTGGCGGACGATCTGGTCGCCTCGATCATGCAGCTCTACGGCGCGGGCCTGGAACGGATCTTCGAGGCGCTGGCGCAGGACGGCGCCAGCGCCGAGGAGGTTCGCGCACGCCTGGTCGACGACGGCGTCGTCGCGAGCCTGATGCTGATCCACGGCCTGTACCCGATCGACCTCGAAACGCGCGTGCACGAGGCCCTCGAGAGCGTGCGGCCCTACATGGAGTCGCACGGCGGCGACGTCCAGCTGGTCGCCATCGAGGACGGCGTGGCGAAGCTGCGGCTCGTCGGGCACTGCGAGGGCTGCCCGGCGTCCGAGGCGACGCTCGAGCTCGCGATCAAGAAGGCGCTCGAGGAGGCCGCTCCCGACCTCGAGGGCCTCGAGGTCGAGGGTGTGCGCGAGCCGGAGCGTCCGGCGACCGCGGGATTCGCGCTGCCCGTGATCCATTCGGGGAACGGGAACGGGAACGGGAACGGCAACGGCGCGGGGGCGCCGCCCGCGTGGACCGAGCTCGACGCGGCCGCGCCGCCGGCGGGCGCCACCGTCTCGATCTCCGTCGCGGGCGCCGACCTCCTGCTGGCGAACGTCGGCGGCACGCTGCTCGCCTACCGCAACTCGTGCGGGTGGTGCCAGGCGCGGCTCGACGCCGCGCCGATGTCGCCCGGGGGCACGCTCACCTGCCCGTCGTGCGAGCGCCGGTTCGAGCTCCGCCGCGCGGGACGCTCGCCGGATGACGAGCAACTGCAGATCCCGCCGGTGCCGCTGCTGCGCGGCGAGGGCCGCGTCCGGGTGGCGGTCGCTTGAGTGGAGCGCCGCCCTCGCTCGTCGCCGCCCTGAAGCGCTTCGTGCGCGAGCCGCCGACCAACCGACCGCCGCCCAGCGGCGGCGGCGACGCCGGCCGCTGCGAGCTGTGCCCGATCTCGCTGCCCGCCGACCACAAGCACCTCCTCGACCTCGAGGAGCGGCGCATCGTCTGCGTGTGCCCGACCTGCTGGTCGATGCGCTCGGGCGAGGGGCGCTACCGGCCGACGGGCTCGCGCACGCTCTGGCTCGAGGGGATCGAGCTCTCCGACGAGCTGTGGGCGGCGTTCCAGATCCCCGTCGGCTTGGCGTTCTTCATGCGGTCGAGCGTCAGCGGGGAGGTCGTGGGCCTCTACCCGAGCCCGGCCGGCGCGACCGAGTGCGAGCTCGACCTCGACGCGTGGCACCGGCTCCTCGCCGCCAACCCCGTGCTCGAGGACCTCGACCCGGACGCCGAGGCGCTGATCGTCAACCGGATGGCCGATCCGCCGGTGCACGCGATCGCGCCGCTCGACGACTGCTACCGGCTCGTCGGGATCGTCAAGGCGACGTGGGAGGGCATCACCGGCGGCGCCGAGATGGAGGCGGCCGTGGCACGCTACTTCGACGGGCTCCGCGCGACGGCGAAGGTGCGATGAGCGAGATCGCCCCGACGGCCAACGGGGGCGGCGTCCCGGGCCCGCCGACGGCGCTCGAGTTCACGATCCTCGGGGCCGAGCCGGTCGAGCACTCGGCGACGCCGGGCGTGCGCTTCCACCTCCACATCACCGAGCCCGAGGGCCGCGAGGTGTACACGATCGCGCTCTCGTCGCTGGTGCACATCGACCCGGCGCGGCTCACGTACGACGACGCGACGCGGGATCGGCTCGTGGAGCTGTTCGGGGCGCCCGAGCGCTGGGGCTCGACGACGCACTCCTTCCAGTGGGCGCGCATCGAGTCGCTCGTGCCCACGTTCACCGGCTCGACGGCGTTCACGCTCGAGGTGCCGTGCACCTACGACCTCGAGGTCGCCTCGACCAAGTACTTCCACTCCCTCTCCGACGACTCGGTGCCGCTCAGCTTCCACTTCAACGGGACGGTCCTCTACCGCGGCGACGACGACCGCCTCCAGGTCGTCCTCGTCCCCTGGAGCTGCTCCTCGCAGTGGCGGATGCCGATCGCCGTGTGGAAGCGGACGATCGCGGCGCACTACCCGGGCGGCGGCTGGGTCCGCCTCCAGGAGGACACGCTGGAGCAGCTCTCGCGGGAGAAGGCCGACCGCGGGCTGCATACGTTCGACGACACCGTGCGCGACCTGATGCGCGGAACGGAGGAGGGATGAGCGCCGTCCTCGACGTGGAGGTCGAGCGCCTCCTGACGACGCTCCTCTACGAGGGCTACGCGCTCTATCCCTACACGCCGGGGGCGACCAAGAACGCCACGCCGACGCCGTTCGGCATCGTCTACCCGCCGGTCTACGCGGCCGGCGGGCCGCACACGTTCGAGCGGGCGCGGATGGAGGTCGTCCTCGAGCCGGCGGCGCCCGACGCGCCCGTGGGGGGCGCCGTGGCGTTCCTCGAGCCCAGCGGCGAGCGCCACCAGGGCGTCGAGCGCCGCATCGAGCTCGGGCCGATGCCCGTCGACGCGCTCCTCGCGAAGGGCGGGGTCAAGGTCCCGTTCGCCTTCGACGCGGTCGAGGGCCGCCTCCGTCTCTCGGCGAAGCCGCTCGAGCACGGGCTCGTGCGGGTCGCGGTGTGCGTCCACAACACGACCGAGGTGGCCGAGGGCCTCGATCGCGCGGGCGCGCTGCGCTCCTCGCTCCTCTCGACGCATCTCGTCGCCCGTGCGCCGGGCAGCCGCTTCGCGTCGCCGGTCGCGCCCGGGCCGTCCGCGGCGGCCGCGGTCCGCGCGTGCGACCACGAGAACATCTTCCCGGTGCTCGTCACCGGGGACGACGACACGGTCCTCGGCGCGACGATCGTGCTCCCGGACCATCCCAAGATCGCGCCCGAGAGCCACGGCGACCTGTTCGACGCGACCGAGATCGAGGAGGCGCTCCTGCTCCACGTGC
>JAOPZQ010000251.1 GCA_025964075.1 Solirubrobacterales bacterium
CTACTGGCACCGGTTCTTCCATCACCAGCCCGACCTCAACTACGAGAACCCCGAGGTCCAGGACGCGATGATCGAGGTCCTGGGCTTCTGGCTCGACCTGGGGATCGACGGCTTCCGCCTCGACGCCGTCCCCTACCTCTACGAGGCCGAGGGGACGAACTGCGAGAACCTGCCCGCGACGCACGAGTACCTGAAGCGCGTGCGGCGCGAGATCGACGCCGCCTACCCCGACCGCGTGCTGCTCGCCGAGGCGAACCAGTGGCCGTCCGACGTCGTCCCCTACTTCGGGAACGGCGACGAGTGCCACATGGCGTTCCACTTCCCCGTGATGCCGCGCATGTTCATGGCACTCCGGCGCGAGGAGGCGACGCCGATGATCGACATCCTCGAGCAGACGCCCGAGATCCCCGGGAACTGCCAGTGGGGCCTGTTCCTGCGCAACCACGACGAGCTGACTCTGGAGATGGTCACGGACGACGAGCGGGACTACATGTACGACGAGTACGCCAAGGACCCGCGGATGCGCCTCAACCTGGGGATCCGCCGGCGCCTCGCGCCGCTGCTCGACGGCGGCCGCGACGAGATCGAGCTGATGCACGCGATCCTGTTCTCCCTTCCGGGCTCGCCGGTGCTCTACTACGGTGACGAGATCGCGATGGGGGACAACGTGTTCCTGGGCGACCGGGACGGAGTGCGCACGCCGATGCAGTGGACGGGCGACCGCAACGGCGGCTTCTCCCGCGCCGACTTCGCCCAGCTCTACCTGCCGCCGCTCATGGACCCGGTCTACGGCTACCAGGCGGTGAACGTGGAGGCGCAGCTCCGCGCACCGAACTCGTTCCTGCGCTGGCTGCGCGCGTTCGTCGCGATGCGCAAGGAGCACCCGGTGTTCGGCCTCGGCACCTATGAGCAGCTCCCGACGAACAACCCGCAGATCTTCGCCCACGTGCGCGCGTTCGAGGACGACGTGGTCCTCTGCGTCCACAACCTCGCGCGCTCGGCCCAGGCGGTCGAGCTCGACCTCGGCGCCTACGAGGGTAGGTTCCCGATCGAGATGTTCGGCCGCACCCGCTTCCCGCCGATCGGCGAGCTGTCGTATCTCCTCACGCTCGCCCGTCGCGGCTACTTCTGGTTCCAGCTCGAGGAGCCGGAGCCGGACGAGGAGTCGACCCCATGAGCATCCGCGACGCGGCGCTCGCCGGCGATCTGAACTTCCTCGAGGACGTCGAGCTCGGCGCGTGGCTGACGAAGCGGCGCTGGTTCGCCTCGAAGGCGCGCGAGGTCTCCGCGTTCGGCGCCATCGCCGGCGTGCCGGTCCGCACCGAGCCGCCGCTGTTCGTGATCGCGCTCGTCGAGGCGCGCTTCCACGCCGGCACGCACGAGCTCTACCAGGTGCCGATCGGGCTGCGGCCGGAGCAGGACGGCTGGTCCGAGGGCGTGATCGGCACCGTCGACGGGTGGACCGTCTACGACGTGCTCAAGGACCCGGAGTACGGCCGGGCCGTCCTCGACCTGATGCGGGCGGGACGCGAGGTCGAGAGCGCGGGCGGCGTCGCGATCTTCGCCCCGGCCGACCGGCCGCTGCCGGAGTCCGTCGTGGACGTCCGGCCGATGGACGCCGAGCAGTCGAACACCTCGCTCGTGTTCGACGACGCGGCGGCGCTCAAGATCTACCGGCGCCTCGAGCCGGGCATCAACCCCGAGCTCGAGCTGCTGCGCTTCCTCACGGAGCATGGCTTCGCGCAGGTGCCGGCGCTCCTCGGGCACGCCTCGTTCACGGGCCGCCTGATGGAGGCCACCCTGGGGATCCTCCAGGAGTTCGTCGCGGGCGCGCGCGACGGCTGGGAGCTCGCGCTCGACGAGGCGCCGCAGGGTGGGTTCATCGACCGCTGCCGGCCGCTCGGCGCGGTCACGGGCGCGATGCACTCGACGCTCGGCTCGGACGCCTCCGATCCCGCCTTCGCGCCCGAGGAGCCGAGCGGCGAGTCGCTCGCGCTGCTCACGGCCACCGTCGACGACGAGATCGAGAGGATCTTCCGGGACCTGCGCGACGTGCCCGCGGTGAGCCCGATCGCGGGCCGCGGCGAGGAGGTGCGCGAGAAGCTGCGCGAGCTCTCCCACGTCGCCGCCGGCGGCAAGATCATCCGCACGCACGGCGACTACCACCTGGGGCAGACCCTGCTGGCGGGCGAGCAGTGGATGGTCCTCGACTTCGAGGGGGAGCCCGGTCGGCCGCTCCCCGAGCGCCGGCGCAAGCGCTCTCCGCTGCGCGACGTGGCGGGAATGCTGCGGTCGTTCGCCTACGTCGCCTCGGCCGGCACGCTGCTGCGGGGGACGGCCACGCCCGAGGGCTGGGAGGCCGCCGCGCGTGAGGAGTTCCTGGCCGGGTACTTCGAACATGTGGACCCCGCGCTCCTGCCGCCCGGCGACCCCGCCACCCAGACCCTGCTCCGCATCTTCGAGCTCGAGAAGGCCGTCTACGAGCTGCGCTACGAGCTCAACAACCGCCCCGACTGGGTCGAGATCCCGGTCGAGGGCATCGCGCGTCTGCTGGCGGAGGCCGACCGGTGAGCGCCCTGGCGACCGACGCCGAACGCCTCGCCGCGCGTTCGCACCCGGCCCCGCACGACGTGCTCGGGGCGCACCCGGCGCCCGGCGGCGTCGTCATCCGCGTCTTCCGGCCGGGCGCCGCGTCGGTCCGGGCGCTGCCCGAGGGCGGCGAGCCCGTCGACCTCGAGCTCGTGCATCCGAGCGGCCTCTTCGAGGGCACGGTGGTGGGCGCGACGCTGCCGCTGCGCTACGAGCTCGAGGTCGCCTACACCGAGGGCACGTTCCGGATGCGCGACCCCTACGCGTTCCCGCCGACCCTGGGCGAGCTCGACCTGCACCTCGCCGGCGAGGGTCGCCACGAGGACCTCTACTGCCGCCTCGGCGCGCACGTGCGCGAGCTCGACGGCATCGCCGGCGTCGCGTTCGCCGTGTGGGCGCCGGCCGGCCAGGCGGTGAGCGTCGTCGGCGACTTCAACTCCTGGGACGCGCGACTCCACCCCATGCGCTCGCTCGGCTCGTCGGGGATCTGGGAGCTGTTCCTCCCCGGCGCCGAGGCCGGCGCCCATTACAAGTACGAGATCCTCGCGCCCGGCGGCGAGGTCCGGCTGAAGGCGGACCCGTACGCGCTCGAGTGCGAGGTGCCGCCCCAGACCGCCTCGATCGTCCACCGCTCGCAGCACCGCTGGGACGACGAGGACTGGCTCGAGCGGCGTCGCGCGTCGCGGCCGCTCGAGGAGCCGATGTCGATCTACGAGGTCCACCTCGGGTCGTGGCGGCGCAACTCGGCGGAGGACAACCGCTCGCTCACCTACCTCGAGCTCGCCGACGACCTCTCGGCCTACGCGCTCGACCTCGGCTTCACGCACGTCGAGCTGCTGCCGGTGATGGCGCACCCGTTCGCCGGCTCGTGGGGGTACCAGGTGACCGGGTACTTCGCGCCCGCCGCGCAGTGGGGAAAGCCCGACGAGCTGCGCGCGTTCATGGACCGGCTGCACCAGAACGGCGTCGGCGTGATCCTCGACTGGGTGCCGGCGCACTTCCCCCGCGACGACTGGGCGCTCGCCCGCTTCGACGGCACCGCGCTCTACGAGCACGAGGACCCGCGCCGCGGGGCGCATCCCGACTGGGGCACGCTCGTCTTCAACTTCGGCCGCCACGAGGTGCGGAACTTCCTCCTCGCCAGCGCCCTGTTCTGGGCCCGCGAGTACCACGCCGACGGCATCCGCGTGGACGCCGTCGCCTCGATGCTCTACCTCGACTACTCGCGCAAGGAGGGCGAGTGGGTCCCGAATGAGTTCGGGGGACGCGAGGACCTCGACGCGGTCACGTTCCTGAAGCAGCTGAACGAGGTCATCCACAGCCGCGAGCCGGGGATCGTTTCGGCCGCCGAGGAGTCGACGGCGTGGCCGGGCGTCTCGCGCCCCACGTACGTCGGCGGCCTCGGGTTCGGCTTCAAGTGGAACATGGGCTGGATGCACGACACGCTCGCGTACTTCTCGCACGACCCGATCCATCGCCGCTTCCACCACCACGAGCTGACGTTCTCGCTCATGTACGCGTTCAGCGAGAACTTCATCCTGCCGCTGAGCCACGACGAGGTCGTGCACGGCAAGGGGTCGCTGTACTCGAAGATGCCGGGCGACCGCTGGCGCAAGTTCGCGAACCTGCGGGCGCTCTACGCCTACATGTGGGCGCACCCGGGCAAGAACCTCCTGTTCATGGGCGGCGAGCTCGCCCAGGAGCAGGAGTGGAGCCACGAGCGCTCGCTCGACTGGCACCTGCTCGAGCAGAGCGAGAACGCCGGCGTGCAGGCCCTGGTGCGCGACCTCAACCTGGCCTACCGCGACGAGCCGGCGCTGTGGCAGCTCGACTCCGATCCGGCCGGCTTCTTCTGGCTCGAGGCCAACGACACCGCCAACAACGTGATCGCCTTCTGCCGCACGACGGCCGGCGGCGACCGGGTCGTCGTCTGCGTCTGCAACCTCTCCCCCATCCCCCGTCACGCGTACCGCGTCGGCCTCCCGCGCGGCGGGAGGTGGCGCGAGCTCGTCAACACGGACTCGACGTTCTACGGCGGCTCGGACACGGGCAACTGGGGCGGCGTGGAAGCCGAGCCGATCCCGTGGCACGAGCAGCCCGTCTCGGCGCACCTGACGCTGCCGCCACTGGGAGTGCTGTGGCTCGTGCCCGAGGGCCAGTAGTTTCACCGGCCGTACGAGGACCTCCTCGGCCTGCGGCGCGGCGGCGCCGACGGCGCGGGCCGCGTGGGGTTCGCCGCCCAGGACGGTCTCGTCAGGTTCGGAGCGGACGTGCTCGGGCGCGGCTCGCTAGCGCTCGGCCACGTACAGCGCCTGCGCCGCGCGCCCGATCGGGCCCCGCTCGTCGCGGACGACGCTCACGGCGAGGCCGATCCCGTCGGGCTCGACGGTGGTCCGCGCGTCGAGGCAGACCCACTCGCCGACCGGCTCGCGCTCGAGGTAGAGCGTGAGGTCGGGGTTGATGAAGACGTAGCGCGTCCAGTCGAGCGCGGCGCTCGCGCCGTTGCCGAAGTCGGCCGCGGCCGCCGCGCGCTGGAGCGGCGTGATCGAAGCGCCGGCGACCACGGGCACTCGCAGGCGGTACCACGCGATCGCGGGGCCCGGATCCTCGAGCGCGCCGGCGACGAAGCGGATCTCGACGCCGTCCTCGCCGAACCACGGGCGCATCACGCCGAAGGTCGCCGGCTCGGCCGTGCCGTGCTCGGGACCGGGCGGGCGGGGCTCGTCCGGGGGCGGGACCGCGGGCACGGCGCCCTCCTCGGCGCGGATGCGCAGC
>JAOPZQ010000262.1 GCA_025964075.1 Solirubrobacterales bacterium
TCGCCTGCTCTTGGTCGGGGTTGGACTTCGAGACCGTCACGTGGACGATGTCCTTGAGCTGGTCGAACAGGTACTCCTCCAGGCCCGAGGCGAGGATCGTGTCGGTCTCGTAGCTCAGCGGGCGCTCGCCGCTGCGCAGCGCGATCCCGATTCGCATCAGCACGCCCTGGCGGAAGGTGTCCTTCGCCGACTCGGCCACCACCGGCTTGACCTTCTCCTCGATCGCCCGCATCAGCTTCTCGTCGGGGTCGGTGTCCTCCCTGGTGATCGGGTCCTTCGTCTTCGTCCCCTGGCAGTAGGCCTCGATGTTCGTCAGGTAGTTGTCGAGGAGACGCTGGGCGTGCTCCGCGAACGCCGGGACGAACGCCTTTCGCACCTCGTCCTTGAGCACGCGATCGATCTCCTTGCGGGCGTCGACGACGAACGCCTGGAGCCGCTCGCGCTCCTCCTTGCTCGCCTCCATGCGCTCGATGTGCTCGGTCAGCGCGATCAGGGCCATGATCGGCGTCAGGTACTTGCCGGTGCTGACGTCGTCGCTGCCCCGCCGCGCGGCGCCGGAGAGGATGTCGACGATCCGGCGCGGCCCGAGGCCGGTCATCCCCTCGTGCTCGGCTGCCCGCTTGATCTCGGGGATCTGCGCGAGCTTCCACTCGCCGACCTCGGTGCCGTCGTAGAGCTTCATCTTCTCCACCGGGCCGAGGTTCTCGTGCTCCTTGAGGCGCGAGAGCACCGCGACCATCGCGGCGGCGCTCAACGCGTGCGGCGCGAGGTGCAGGTCGGCGGCGGCGCGGGACCCGCGGTCGGTGAGCAGCTTGGCGTAGATGCGCTCCTCGTCGGAGACGCGCACGTTGTAGGGGACCGCCACCGTGACCATGCGGTCCTTGAGCGCCTCGTTGCGCAGGTCGGCCATGAACGCGCGGAACTCGGCCTCGTTCGTGTGGGCGATGATCGCGGTGTCGCAGTCGATGTAGCCGAACTTCGCCACCTTGAACTGCTTCTCCTGAGCCATCGTCAGGAACAGGTTCCGGAACTCCGCCGGGTTCTTGAGGAGCTCGACGGCCTCGAACAGGCCGCGGTTCGCCTTGCTGAACTCGCCCTGCCAGTCGAGCGCCATCGGATGGGCATCGGACCCGTAGCGCTCGATCGCCTTCCAGTCCATGCCGCCGGTGAGCTGCTCCATGCTCATCGACTTGGGGTCGCCCGGCTCGAACGTCGCGATCCCGATCCGCTTGGCCTCCGAGAAGTAGACGCGCCGCACCGGGAAGCGCAGGAAGTCGCCGCCGAACTCCGTTTCGAGCCGGTGGGCGCAGACGGGGCAGAGGCCGCCGTCGACCTTGACGCCGGTGTGCCGGCGCGCCTGCTCGCGCAGCGTCGGCGGCACGAGGTGCAGCGGCTCCTCGTGCATCGGGCACCCATCGAGGGCGAACACGGCGCCCTCGTCGGTCTGGGACCAGTCCTCGAGGCCGCGCTTGAGCATTGCGGCGACGGTCGACTTCGCCCCGCCGGGCGGGCCCCAGAGCAGGAGGATCCGCCGCCGGGTCTCGTGCCCCTGGGCGGCGGTCTCGAAGTAGCTGGCCACGCGCTCGAGTGGCGCATCGAGGCCGAACAACTCCGAGGAGAAGAAGTTGAACGACACCTCGCCCGCGTGGAGGCCCGCCACGGAGCCGGCCGCGCGGATCATGTCGTGCACGCGCTGGTGGGCGGACGCGGCTATCGACGGGTGCTCGGCAACGAGGTCGATGTAGTCGTTGAGCGAGACGGGCTCTTGCCGATCCGTCGGCCCCTGCTTGGCCGCGTGGGCCAACGCCTGATGGAAGCTCATCGGGGTACTGCTCCCTTCGTCGGACGCCGCGCACGCTGGTCGCCGCTCACGTCCCGATTACATGTACGCCTACTTTCGGACGGAAACAGGAGGGTGCTGGCCCGGCGGGCCGATCGCACTCTCCACGGGGCCAAGCGCGGGCATCGAAAGGTGTACCCGCGGGCCAAGTCGGGGCGCACCGATCGCAGCGATTGTCCGCCCGCTGACCTCAGCCGGCCGCGATGAGCGCTTGTGCCCGGCTGATGGGGCGCCGGCCCCAGCGGCTCTGCGTGGCGAAGTCCAGCAGCCGGGAGAAGTAGTCGTGCAGGGGCGTCGTCACGTGGCCGAGCGCCTGCAGGCGCCCGCGCGCGACGCGGTCGTCGTAGCGGACCTCGGTGGCGAAGTAGGGCAGGTACTCCGCCGCCTTGGCGAGCGCGTCGGGGATGTCGGGCGAGCCGGGCGCGATCAGGCGCGGTGGCCGCCGGCCGAAGTACCCGCAGGCCAGGTCGATGATCTCCCCGACCGTCGAGGCGTTGCGCCCCGCGGTCAGGTGGTAGGTCTCTCCGACGCCGCCGGACATGGCGGTCAGGGCGACGATCGCGTCGGCGACGTAGTCGACCGAGACGACGTCGACCGGCGAGGACGCGACCGCGGGCACGACGTCCCAGAGCCCGCGGGAGAACGCGCGGAGCGGCCAGTAGAGGACGTTGAACGCCGACGTCCAGCCGGTGCGGCGATCGCCGACGACGATGCTCGGACGGAGAATCGTCACCGGCAGCCGGTCGCCCGCCGCACGCACGCACGCCTCGGCCTCGAACTTCGAGCGCTCGTATGCGTTGCGGAACGCCTGCCCGATGTCGTGGTCGCGCTCGGTGAAGACGCCGCGGTGACGGCCTGCGACGTACGCGGTCGAGATG
>JAOPZQ010000263.1 GCA_025964075.1 Solirubrobacterales bacterium
TCTTGCCGCGGCGCTTGCGGGACAGGCCGAGCTTCTCGAAGAGGACGTGCCCGAGCTGCTGCGGCGACCCGAGCACGAACTCCTCGCCGGCGAGGTCCCAGACCTCGCGCTCCAGCTCCGCGATCTCCTCGTCGACGCGGTCCTTGATCGCGGCCAGCCGCTCCGGGTTGAGCTTGACCCCCGCGCGCTCCATGTCGCGCAGCACGGGGACGAGCGGCAGCTCGATCTCCCCCATGACGCCCTCGAGGTCGCGGTCGGCGAGCTGCTCGCGCTGCCAGGCGGCCAGCGCGGCCACGAGGACGGCGTCGGCGCCCGCCGGGTCCTCGACGTCCGCGGCCAGGCCGCGCTCCTCGCACAGCTCGCGGAAGGGATAGCCGCGGCGGGCCGGCTCGAGCAGGTAGGCGCCGAGCAGGGTGTCGTGGGCGAGGACGCGTGGCACGGTCCCCAGCGCCTTGGCGTCGTGGGCGACGATCGGCCGGTCACCGAGAGCCGCGACGAGGTCCTCGCCGGAGTCGCAGACGCCGATGAGCACCACCGCGTCCGTGGCCACCCCGAAGCGGTGGGCCTCCTCCTGGGCGAACAGCTCGCCCTCCGGGGCCTCGGGCAGCCGCAGCGCGACGGCGACCTCCTGCCCGGCGGGCAGCGCGCGCACGTCGTCGAGCGTCGCGTCGCGCACCGGGAGGCCGACCTCCTGCTCGGCCACCGGAGCCGGCGCAGCCTCCTCGGCGTCGCCCAAGGCCTCCTCCAGGCGCTGGAGCGGCGCGCGCAGCTCGAACTGGCGGAAGACGTCGCGCAGGCGCGAGCGGTCGGGCTCGCGCGCCGCCTCCGCGGCGATGTCGAGCTGGATCGGCACGTCGCGCCGCGCCGTGGCCAGCTGCTTGGAGATCCGCGCGTCGTCGGCGTGCAGCGTCAGGTTCTCCTTGCGCTTGGCGCCGCTGATGTCGTCGATGTGGTCGAGGACTCCCTCGAGCGTGCCGAACTGCTGCAGGAGCTGGGCCGCCGTCTTGTCGCCGATGCCCGGGACGCCGGGGATGTTGTCCGACGTGTCGCCCTTCAGGCCGTAGAAGTCGGGGATGAGCTCCGGCGGGATGCCGTAGCGCTCGATCACGTCCTCGCGGTCGTAGACCTTCGTCTCGGTGATCCCGCGCGAGGTCGCCATCACCCGCACCCCGTCGCCGACGAGCTGGAAGACGTCGCGGTCCCCGCTGACGATCATCACCGGGATGCCCTGGGCCTTGGCCTGCTCGGTCAGCGCCGCGATGACGTCGTCGGCCTCGTAGCCCTCGACGTCGACGTTCCGGTAGCCGAACGCCTCGACCATCGGCCGCATGTGGGGGTACTGCTCCTTGAGCAGGTCGGGGCGCGTCGGCCGGTGGCCCTTGTAGTCGTCGTAGAGCTCCTTGCGTCCCGACGAACCGGCGTCCCACACGGCGATCGTCGGCTTGACGCCGTAGTCGGTGACGATCTTCACGAGCATCGACGCGAAGCCGAAGATCGCGTTCGTCGGGAATCCGGTCGAGGTGGCGATGGATTCGGGCAGCGCGAAGAACGCCCGGTAGACCAGGGAGTTGGCGTCGATCAGGAAGAGCTCGTCGGCCATGGCCGACTCGACACTCTAGGACGACCGGCGGTCCGTAAGATGGCCCGCCGATGCCCATCACGCCGAGCGCCCAGTACTCCCTGACGATCCGGGTCGAGATCGCGCATCGCCCCGGCATGCTCGGCCGGGTCGCGACGGCGATCGGCGAGGCCGGCGGAACGATCGGCGCGGTCGACCTCGTCTCCGTGGACGCCGACCACACCGTCCGCGACATCACCGTCGCGACCGGAGACCAGGCCGACTGGCGGCGGATCGTCGAGGCGCTCGACCGTGTCGACGGCGCGCGCGTCGACGACACCACGGACCGCACGTTCCTGCTCCACGTCGGTGGCAAGATCGAGCTCCACAACAAGCACCCGCTGCGCACGCGCGACGACCTCTCGATGGCCTACACGCCGGGCGTGGCGCGCGTCTGCGGCGCGATCGCGGCCGATCCCGACAAGGCGTTCCAGTACACGATCAAGCGCAACACGGTCGCCGTGGTCTCCGACGGCACCGCGGTCCTCGGCCTCGGCGACATCGGCCCGCGCGCCGCCATGCCTGTGATGGAGGGGAAGGCGATGCTGTTCAAGGAGTTCGCCGGGGTCGACGCGTTCCCGATCTGCCTCGACACGAAGGACCCCGACGAGATCGTCGCCACGGTCAAGGCGATCGCGCCGGGCTTCGGCGGCATCAACCTCGAGGACATCTCGGCGCCGCGCTGCTTCGAGATCGAGGACCGGCTGAAGGCCGACCTCGACATCCCCGTCTTCCACGACGACCAGCACGGGACGGCCGTGGTCGTCCTCGCCGCGCTCCTCAACGCTCTGCGGATCACCGGCAAGCGGATCGAGGACGTGCACATGCTCGTCATCGGGCTCGGCGCCGCCGGCATCGCGGTGACGAAGATCCTCATGGAGGCCGGCGTGCGCCACGTGATCGGCTGCGACTCGCGCGGCGCGCTCCACACCGCGCGCGAGGACTACGCGAACGGCTCAATGCCGGGCACCAAGCGCTGGTTCGCCGACGTCACGAATCCGGAGCGCCGCGACGGCTCGCCGGCCGACGTCATCGACGGGACGGATCTCCTGATCGGCGTCAGCGGCCCGGGCGTGATCACCGCCGACGCGCTCGCGCGGATGAACGACGACGCGATGGTGTTCGCGATGGCGAACCCGACCCCCGAGATCCCGCCCGAGGAGGCCGCTCCCCACGTGCGGATCGTCGCCACGGGCCGCTCGGACTACCCGAATCAGATCAACAACGTCCTCTGCTTCCCCGGCATCTTCCGGGGCGCCCTCGACGTGCGCGCCGGCCAGATCACCGAGGGCATGAAGATGGCCGCCGCGCGGGCGATCGCCGGGATCGTCCAGGACGACGAGCTGCGCGAGGACTACATCATCCCCTCCGTGTTCAACCGCGACGTCGCGCCCGCCGTCGCCGAGGCGGTCGTCGCCGAGGCTCGCGCCGCCGGCCTCGCGGCCGCCGGGGACGAGGTCGGCTTCGCCTCCGCCGACACGGCGACTTTTCTCGTGCCGTAGCGATTCCCTTTCGGCCTCGCGGCAGTCTTTGCCCGTGATGACCGAAGACGACCAGAGGTTCCAGCGGCTCGTCGCACCGCACCGCGCGCTCCTGCACGCCCACTGCTACCGCGGATCGCCGAGATCACGGCGTTCGTCGGCGCCGAGGTCTTCCGCGCCTTCGACCTGCCCGAGCGGCTGCCCGCATGAGGAGCCTGGGCATGCGCGCCAACGGCGATCCGCGCGGCGATCGGAGAAGGGAGCTGATGAGATGTCCGGCATGAGGTTCCCCGGCGAGTCGGAGGAGTACCGCGCCGCCCGGGACCGGCTCCTCGAGCAGGAGATCGGGCTCCGGCGGGCGCTCGAGGACGTCGCCGTCGCGCGCCGCGCGCTCCCGCCCGGCGGCGAGGTGCTCGAGGACTACGTGTTCCAGGGCGCCGGGCCGGACGGCGCGCCGGCCGAGGTGCGGCTCTCGGAGCTGTTCGCCCCGGGCAATCACTCGCTCGTGATCTACAGCTTCATGTTCCCGCGCTACGCCGGCGACGACCGGCCGGGACCGGCGGCGCCTGCGGCTCCTGTCCTCCGCCGCGAACACGTACAACCGCGACTACCACGGCGAGAGCGAGGACGGGTCGCAGATGCCGATGCTGAACGTGTTCCACCGCGACGACGGCACGATCCGGCACTTCTGGGCGTCGGAGCTCTTCCTCGCGCCGGCCGAGCCCGGTCAGGATCCCCGCCACCTCGGCACGCTCGAGCCGGTGTGGAATCTCCTCGACCTCACGCGCGAGGGGCGGCCGGGCGACTGGGACGAGCAGCTGACGTACCCCGCCGGGATATGATCCGCGGCATGTGGTGGGGCCTCATCGGATTCGTCATCGGCCTGCTGGTCGTGATGGTCGTCCTGGGCGTGATCATGGAGAGCGGTTCGTCCAGCGACCGATCCGGGCACCACTGACCGCGTGCGCGTAGTCCTCACCGGGGCCAGCGGCCTCGTCGGGTCGAACGTCGTCGCCGCCCTGAAGCGGCGCGACGACGACGTGACCGTGCTCTCCCGCAGGCCCGAGAAGGCGCGCGAGCGCCTCGGCGTCGACGCCCAGGGGTGGGATCCGAACGCCGGCGCGGCGCCGGCCGCCGCGCTCGCGGGCGCCGACGCGGTCATCCACCTCGCGGGCGAGCCCGTGGCCCAGCGCTGGACCGAGGCCTCCAAGCGGCGTATCCGCGACTCCCGCGTCCACGGGACGCGGAACCTCGTCGCGGGCATCCGGGCCGCCGAGCCGGGCCCGCGCGCGCTCGTCTCCGCCTCGGCCGTCGGCTACTACGGACCGCGCGGCGACGAGGAGATCGGCGAGTCCGAGCCGCCGGGCGACGACTTCCTCGCGGCCGCATGCCGGGAGTGGGAGGCGGCGGCCGCGGAGGCGGCGGCGGACGGGGTCCGCGTCGTCACGGTGCGCACCGGGGTCGTCCTCGATCCGGCGGGCGGCGCGCTCGCGAAGATGCTGCCGCCGTTCAAGCTCGGCATCGGCGGCCCCGTCGCCGGCGGGAAGCAGTGGCTGCCGTGGATCCACGTCGACGACGTCGTCGGGATCTACCTCGCGGCGCTCGACGGCGAGTCGTGGAGCGGCCCGGTGAACGCCGCCGCACCGGCGCCCGCCACGAACGCCGAGTTCTCGAAGGCGCTCGGCCGCGCGCTTCACCGGCC
Source organism: Solirubrobacterales bacterium (assembly GCA_025964075.1). Lineage (GTDB taxonomy): Bacteria > Actinomycetota > Thermoleophilia > Solirubrobacterales > Solirubrobacteraceae > JAOPZQ01. Next base: position 4,802 of record JAOPZQ010000263.1, read on the forward strand.
CGCGTTCGCGCCCGTCCCCGGCTTCGCGCTGAAGGTCCTCTACGGCGACATGGCGCAGATCGTCACCACCGGCCAGCGCGTCGTGCCGAAGCGGCCGCTCGCGCTCGGCTACGCGTTCCAGCACCCGGCGCTGGACGAGGCGCTGCGCTCGGCGCTCGGCTAACCGCGCCGAACGCGCCGGACGTCGTCCGCGCGCAGCAGCGTGAGCTTCATGCCGTCGCTGCTCACGGGCACGAAGCCGGCGGAGCGGAGCTCGTCCAGGAACCCGAGGGCGCGCACGCCGCTCACGGTCGGATGGACGTCGAAGCACAGGACGCGGACCCCGACCCGCTCCAGCAGCCCGGGCGAGAGCACGTCGTACTCGAGCCCCTCGAGGTCGGCCTTGAGGAGATCGACGTGCGAATGACCAAGCTCGTCCATCAGCGACGTCAGCGAGCGACCGGGCACGGTGACCGTCTCGCGGGTCAGCTGCACGTTCGCGGCGGACAGGGAGATGTGGGAAGGGTCCTCGGCGCGGTGCATCCGAAGCGGCCCGTCGACCGGGGCGAGCGCCACCGGATGGAACCGGTAGCGGGCGACGCCGTGGGCCGCTTCCGCCACGTAGGAGGCGGCCTCCGGGGCCGGCTCGAACGCGTGGACCTCGCACCCATACCGCTCGATGAGCGCCAGGTCGAAGGAGATGTTCTTCCCCGTGCCCACGCAGTAGCAGACCCATCCGGCATCGATCGTGTCCGGGGGGACGCGCCAACGACCCTCGGCGTAGCCGAGCCGCTCGACCGGCGCGTCGACCAGCTGGAGGCCCCGCGCGACGGTGTGCTCGAACAGTCGCCGGCGCACGGTGCGGCGGACCTTGCGCAGACGGACGCGGCGCAGCGCGAGCCGGACCGTCGATGTCAGGGTCGTGTTCACGGGCTGGTCCCAAGCCGGTGGACGTTCCAAAGTTATGTTCCCGCCACACCGGTCGTGAAGCGAGTGTTTGGAGCTTGGCGCTGTCTAGGCGCGCCGGCGCTTCGGCAGCGGCCCGTCCGTGCGCCATCGCGAGTTCGCGCGCGCCGGGAAGAACAGCCAGAACAGCGGCCCGACGACCGGGAGGATGAGCCCCGAGGCGAGGCCCCACTTCTCGCCGTAGCCCTTGCGGCTCGAGAGGTACTGGCCGACGATCGCCGACAGGAGCCACGCGAACAGCGCGTAGAGCGCCTTCGCGCCGATCGTGCTGCCGCTGCCGGCCGCGATGACGAGGTGCAGGCTCATGTCCCCAGGTACGCGCGCTGGACCTCGGGGTCCTCGCGCAGCTTCGCGCTCGAGTCCGCGAGGACGACCTCGCCGGTCTCGAGCACGTAGCCGCGCTTGGAGACCCCGAGCGCGAAGTTGGCGTTCTGCTCGACGAGCAGGATCGTCGTGCCCTGGCGGTTGATCTCGGCGATCGTCTCGTAGATCCGCAGGACGAGGATCGGGGCGATGCCCATCGACGGCTCGTCGAGGAGCAGCAGCTTCGGCTCGGCCATCAGGGCCCGGCCGATCGCGAGCATCTGCTGCTCGCCGCCCGACATCGTGCCGGCCTTCTGCTTCTCGCGCTCCTTGAGCCGCGGGAAC
>JAOPZQ010000273.1 GCA_025964075.1 Solirubrobacterales bacterium
GATGATGTCCTGCAGCTCCCGATACCGCTGCAGAACCTCCTTGACCTGGTTGGCGACGTTGAAGTGCTCCTCGCCGAGGATCTCCGGCTTGAGGATCGTCGAGGTCGAGTCGAGCGGGTCGACCGCCGGGTAGATGCCCTTCTCGGAGATCGCCCGCGAGAGCGTCGTCGTCGCGTTGAGGTGGGCGAACACCGACGCCGGCGCCGGGTCGGTGAGGTCGTCGGCGGGCACGTAGATGGCCTGCACCGAGGTGACCGAGCCCTTCCGGGTCGAGGTGATCCGCTCCTGCAGCTGCCCCATCTCGGACTCGAGGGTCGGCTGGTAGCCCACCTGCGAGGGCATCCGGCCGAGGAGTGCCGACACCTCGGAGCCGGCCTGTACGAACCGGAAGATGTTGTCGATGAACAGGAGCACGTCCTGGCCCTCGACGTCGCGGAAGTACTCCGCCATCGTCAGGCCGGTCAGGGCGACGCGCATGCGGGCGCCCGGCGGCTCGTTCATCTGGCCGAAGACGAGCATCGTCTTGTCGATGACGCCCGACTCCGTCATCTCGAGCCAGAGGTCGTTGCCCTCGCGGGAGCGCTCGCCCACGCCGCAGAACGCGGAGAGGCCCTCGTGCTCCTGGGCCAGGTTGTGGATCAGCTCCTGGATCAGCACCGTCTTGCCGACGCCGGCGCCGCCGAACAGGCCGACCTTGCCGCCCTTCGCGTAGGGCGCGAGCAGGTCGATGACCTTGATGCCGGTCTCGAACATCTCCGTCGTCGGCGTGAGGCTCTCGACGCTCGGCGCGGCCCGGTGGATCGGCCAGCGCTCCTCGTATTCGACGTCCCCGCCGAGGTCGATCGGGTCGCCGAGCAGGTTGAAGATCCGCCCCAGCGTGCCCTTGCCGACCGGCACCGTGATCGGGCCGCCGGTGTCGACGACCTCCATGCCGCGGGCGAGGCCGTCGGTGATGTCCATCGCCACCGCGCGCACGCGCTCGTCGCCGAGGTGCTGCTGAACCTCGCAGACGAGGAGGTCCTCCTGCGCGCCCGTGACGTTGGGGTCCTCCTCCCTGCGCATGGACTCCGGGCGCTTGATCGTGATCGCGTGGTTGATCTCCGGCAGCTCGTCGGGGAACACGGCCTCGATGACCACGCCCTGGATCTCCTCGATCCGGCCGACGTTCTGCTTCTTCTGATCGGTCTTGTCCTGCTTCTCTTCGGTGGTCGCAGCCATGTTCTCTCTCTCGCGCTAGCCGAGCGCCTCGGCGCCGGCGACGACTTCCATGATCTCCTGGGTGATCTCCGCCTGACGGGCGCGGTTCATCTCCAGGGTTAGGTCTTCGATGATCCCCCCGGCGTTCTCGGACGCGTTCCGCATCGCGGTCATCCGGGCGCCGAGCTCGGAGGCCGTCGACTCCAGCAGGGCGCGGTAGACCGAGATCTCGACGTAGTCGGGGATCAGGCGGGCGAGGATCTCCTCCGGGTCGGGCTCGTACTCGACGAGGGCGCGGTGCTCGGGCTCCTGCGCGTCGTCGTCGTGCCCCTCCTCGTCCTCCTCGAGGATCGTCGCGTGCTGCAAGGGCAGGAGCGTCTCCTGCGTGACCTTCTGGGTCAGCGGCGAGATGTAGCCGTTGTAGATGATCTCGACGCGGTCCACCTCGCCGTCGATGTAGGCCGCCATCAGCTTCTCGGCGATCTCTCGGGCGTTCGCGTAGGAGGGGCGCTCGGAGAACCCGACGAAGCCCTCGCGGACGTCGAAGCCGCGGAACGTCAGCGACGACACCCCGCGGCGGCCCGAGGCGAAGAACGCGACGTTGCGACCCTCGCGGCGCTCCTCGTCGTTCGCGCGCACGCCGGCGCGGATGATCTGCGAGTTGAACGCGCCGGCGAGGCCGCGGTCGCCGGTGACGAGCATCAGCGCGACCGTGTTCTCCTGCTCGTGCTCGGAGAGGATCGGCAGCCGCGGGACACTGCCGGCCGCCTCGGCGGCCTGACGCGTCATGCGGCGCAGCGCGCCCGCGTACGGGCGCATCGCCTGGATGCGCTGCTCGGCGCGGCGCAGGCGCGCCGCGGCGACCATCTCCATCGCGCGCGTGATCTTCTCGATGTTCTTGATCGAGGAGATCCGGTTCTTGACGTCTCGCTGGCTGGCCATGGGCTACGCCTTCGCGGGCTCGGCCTCCTGGGACTCCTGCTCGTCGCTCGACTCCGCGTCGCCGTCGCCCTCGTCCGAGGACGCCTCGCGGCGGCGCGGCACGTCCTCGTCGGCCTCCAGCGGCTGGCCCTCCTCGTCGAGGTCGTAGCCGAAGTCCTGGGCGAACTCCTCGATGACCTTGCGGAGCTTCTCCTGCGTGTCGTCGGACCAGTCGCCGTCGCCGACGGCCTCGAGCACGTCGGACGCCTCGGACTTGACGCGCTGCACGACGCCGGCGAGGAAGTCCGGGACGCGCTCGACCTTGATCCGGTCGAGGTACCCGTTCGTCGCGGCGAAGATCTGGACGACCTGCTCGCCCACCGGCATCGGCTGGCGCTCGCCCTGGTTGAGCGTCCGCACGAGCCGCTCGCCGCGGGCCAGCGTGCGCTGGGTGTCGCGGTCGAGGTCCGAGCCGAACTGGGCGAACGCCTCGAGGTCGCGGTACTGGGAGAGCTCCAGCTTCAGGCGACCCGCGACCTTGCGCATCGACGCGATCTGGGCGTTGCCGCCGACGCGGGACACCGAGATGCCGACGTTGATCGCCGGGCGCACGCCCGAGTAGAAGAGGCGCGGCTCGAGGTAGATCTGGCCGTCGGTGATCGAGATCACGTTGGTCGGGATGTAGGCCGACACGTCGCCGGCCTGCGTCTCGATGACCGGCAGCGCGGTCAGCGAGCCGCCGCCGAGGTCGTCGTTCAGCTTCACCGCGCGCTCGAGCAGACGGGAGTGCAGGTAGAAGACGTCGCCGGGGTACGCCTCGCGTCCCGGCGGCCGGCGCAGCAGGAGCGACATCTGGCGGTAGGCGTAGGCGTGCTTGGTGAGGTCGTCGTAGACCGCGAGGGCGGCCTTGCCGTTGTAGAGGAAGTGCTCCGCCATCGCGCACGCGGCGTAGGGCGCGAGGAACTTGATCGGCGCCGCCTCGTCCGCGGCGGCCATGACGATGATCGTGTTGTCGAGCGCGCCGGCGTCCTCGAGCGTCTGGGCCAGCTGCACGACCACCGCCTTGCGCTGCCCGATCGCGACGTAGACGCAGATGAGGTCCTTGTCCTTGTTGTTGATGATCGTGTCGATCGCGATCGCGGTCTTGCCGGTCTGGCGGTCGCCGATGATCAGCTCGCGCTGGCCGCGGCCGATCGGGATCATCGAGTCGATCGCCTTCAGGCCGGTGAGCATCGGCTCGGTCACCGGCTGGCGCTGGACGACGCCGGGGGCCTTGAACTCGGCCGGCCGCGTCTGGTCGGTCGAGATGTCGCCCTTGCCGTCGAGCGCGCGCCCCAGCGGATCGACGATGCGTCCGAGCAGCTCCTCGCCGACGGGGATCTCCAGAAGCCGGTTCGTGCGCTTGACGGTGTCGCCCTCGCTGATCTGCTCCCAGTCGCCGAAGAGCACGGCGCCGACGTTGTCGGACTCGAGGTTCAGCGCGAGCCCGGTGACGTCGTTGGGGAGCTCGAGCATCTCGAAGCTCATGCAGTTCTCGAGGCCGTGGATGCGCGCGATGCCGTCGCCGATCGACAGCACGGTGCCGACCTCGGCGAGGTCGGCCTGGTCGACGTCGAGGCCCTCGATGCGGCTCTTGAGGATTGAGGTGATCTCGTCAGGCTTGATCTGCACGGTGGTAGGAGCTCCTTGGGCTGCGTCTAGGCCTGCGCGACCTGGCGGCGCAGTCGGTTGAGGCGGTTCTTGATCGAGGCGTCGAGGACGGAGTTGCCCACCCGGAGGACGATGCCCCCGAGGATCTCGGGGTCGACGTGGGCGTTGAGCTCGACCTTGCGACCGGTCTGCTCGCCGATGCGGTCCCCGATCGACTTCACGAGCTTCTTGTCGAGCTCGATCGCGCTGGTCACGTCCACCGGCAGGAGCTTGTTCTCCTCCGCCCAGAGCGCGTCGAACGCGCGGCGGATGCGGAAGATCACCGGCATCCGGTGGTTCTCCGCCAGCAGCTCGAGGAAGTTCTGGAACTCGGGATCGGCGTCGACCACGACCTTCCGCAGGCCCTCGCGCTTCTCCTCGGTCGAGAAGTACGGCGAGAACAGGAACACCGAGAGCTCGTGGCTCTCGGACACCGCGTCGGCGAACTGGCCGAGCTCGTCGCGGAGCACGTCGAGCTTGTCGTGCTCCAGGGCGACCTGGAACAGCGCCCGCGCGTAGACCTGGGCGATCTCCTCCATCGACTACCTGGGCTCCCCGCTCAGCGCGCTGAAGTCGAGCTCGGACAGCGCCTCCTCGACGAGGCGCTTCTGGTCCTCCTCGGTGAGGGTCTTGCGCGTGACCTTCTCGGTGGCGAGCACGGTCAGGTCGGCGACCTCGCGGCGGATCTCCTGGATCGCCCGGCGCGTCTCCTGCGCGATGTCGCGGCGCGTCTGCTCGAGCAGCTCCTCGCGCCGGCGCTTGGCCTCGGCGACGGCCTCGCCCTCGCGGACCTCGGCGGCCTTCTCCGCCCGCGCGATGATCTCCTCCGCCTGCTCGCGGGCGTCCTTCAGCCGCTGCCGGTACTCGGCGAGCAGCTCGTCGGCTTCCCGGCGGATGCGCTCGGCGGTGTCGATCGAGTCCTCGATCGCGTGCTGGCGCTTGTCCAGCGCCTCCTGGATCCTCGGAAAGGCGTAGCGGCCGAGGATGTACAGCGAGAGCCCGAACACGACCAGCGTCCAGATCATCAGCCCCACGTTGGGGCTGACGAGGAACGAGCCGCTCGATGCGATGGGGACGGAGGCCATGACGCGTGCCTAGAGGAAGAAGGCGATCAGGCCCGCGACGAGGCCGTAGAAGAAGCAGGCCTCGGTCAGTGCGAAGCCCAGCCACTGGATCTGGGTGATCTCGTCGCGCATCTCCGGCTGGCGGGTCACGGACTCGATGACCTTGCCGAAGATGATGCCGATGCCGACACCGGCACCGACCGCGCCGAGGCCGCCGCCGACGCCGAGCGCGATGGCGCGTCCGGCCTTCTGGCCGGCGATGTCGAGACTCGCGGCGGCGAGGGTGAGTAGATGGGCAAGCATCCGAGGTTTCTCCTTAGTGCTCCGCGGCGACGGCGCCGCCGAGGTAGATGGCTGAGAGCGTGGCGAAGATGAAGGCCTGCAGGGTGGCGACCAGGCCGATCTCGAACAGGAACAGGATCACCCCGAGCGGCAACGTGATCCATCCGAGCACGCTCAGGCCGAGGATGACCGCGAGGCCGCCGGACATGAACAGGATGATCAGGTGCCCCGCGAGGATGTTGGCGAAAAGTCGGACGGTGAGCGAGAGGAGCCGCATGAACGTCGAGGCGACCTCGAGCGGGAAGATGAGCAGGAGCATCGGCCCCTCGACCCCGCGGGGGACCAGGCTCTTGATGTAGCCGAAGAACCCCCTGGCGCGGACGCCTTCGACGTTGAAGGCGACGAACACGATCAGCGCCAGGATGAGCGGGACCCCGACGTTCGCCGTCGCCGCGTAGAGCGAGAACGCCGGGATGTTGGCGCCGAAGATGTGGACCTTCTCGCCCGAGTTCGTCGGCAGCGGGATGTACCCGACCAAGTTCGAGTACCAGATGAACAGGAAGAGCGTCCCGATGAACGGGAACCACTTCGCCGACATCCGGTCGTCCATGTTGCCGCGGGTGATGTTGTCCCGCATCAGCGTGTACAGCGTCTCGACGGCGGTCTGCACGCGGTTGGGCCGCGCCTGCATCCGGTTGGCGATGTAGAGCATCGTCACGGTCGTCAGCAGCCCGGCGACGATGATGTAGAGCACGCCCTTGTTGAGCGCGATCGGGCCGATCTTCGCCCACGTGATGAGCTTGAACTCGTTCTGGGGCTGGAAATCGCTGTGCTTCGGCCCCTTGCCGAACGCGATGATCAGGAAGATCGCGCCGAGGAGGTAGACGCCGAAGAAGCTGAGGAGGATCTTCCGCCGCGTGCTCACGACGGACCCTTCCGGGCCTGGGCGGGCCGGGTGACCAGCGAGATGCCGAAGTAGACGGTGAAGGCGGCGAACACGACCAAGGCGGCCGTGAGCCCGTCCTTCTTCTCCCCCAAGAGGC
>JAOPZQ010000302.1 GCA_025964075.1 Solirubrobacterales bacterium
CGCCCGCGGATCGTCCTGCGCGACGACGACGGCGACTCCGCGCTGTCCCCGCGCGGCTGGCAGCTGATGGCCGCGCCGCCGCCGCTGAACGAGGTACGGCTGCGCTTAAGGCACGGCGGCTAGCGTCCCGCGCCGATGGATCGCCGCCCGCTCGCCTTCGCCGCGGCATGCGCCGCGCTCGCCACGGCCGTCTACCTGGTCGCGATGCACGTCGCGCTCGCCCAGCGCGTCGACCTGCACCTGATGGAAGGCCTGATGCACCGCCAGACGCCGGAGCGCGCCTCGATCGCCGGCGACCTCGTGCGCCTCTTCAACCCGCAGCCGTACGCGGTCCTGGTGGCCGCGCTCGTCGTGGGCGCCCTGGCCGCCGGGCGCGTGCGCACCGGGCTCGCCGTGGGCGCCGCGATCGCCGCCGCCAACCTGACGACCCAGCTGCTCAAGCCGGCGCTCGCCGTCCAGCGGCCCTACCCGGCCGATCACTACATGGCCGCCGCGGCATGGCCGAGCGGGCATACGACGGCGGTGGTGAGCCTGCTGCTCGGGCTCGTGATCGTGCTCCCGCCCCGGCTGCGACCGCCGGTCGCCGTGCTCGGCGGCGGGCTCGCGCTGCTGTCGCTCGGCTCGATCGTCATGCTGGGCGCCCACTACCCGAGCGACGTGCTCGGCGGCGTGCTCGTCGCCAGCGCCTGGAGCGCCGTCGCGCTCGCCGTCAGCGGTAGCGGCCCGGCTCCCACAGGGGCTCGCCGCCGCCTGCTGCCGCATTCGCGCCGCGCGACAGGATGAACAGCAGGTCCGAGAGCCGGTTCAGGTAGCGCACGCACTCGGAGTTGATCTCCTCGCCGCAGGCGATCGCCCGGCGCTCGGCACGGCGGCAGACCGTGCGGCAGACGTGCAGCTGGGCGGCGGCGGCAGTCCCGCCGGGAAGGACGAACGACTTCAGCGGCGCCAGCGGCTCGTTGGCCTCGTCGCACGCGCGCTCGAGCCAGGCGGTCTGCTCCGGAATCACGCGCAGGCGCTCGCGCTCCCCGCCTTCGGGGACCGAGATGTCGGCGCCGACGTCGAACAGGTCGTTCTGGACGCGGCGCAGCCATTGGTCGTAGCGCTCGGGCAAGCCGCCGGCGGCCAGCGACACGCCGATCTGCGCGTTGAGCTCGTCGACCGTGCCGTACGCCTCGATCCGCGCGTGCGTCTTCGGCACCCGGCTCATGTCCCCGAGGTGCGTCTCGCCTCCGTCGCCGAGGCGCGTGTAGATGCGCGTGAGATTGACCGTCATCGACTGCTTGTCGTATACCATGCGGACCGTTCAAAGGTCGGTGGACAGGGAAGCCGGTGAGAATCCGGCGCGGACCCGCCACTGTCACCGGGGAAGCTCGCCGCACGACGCCACTGGGTTCGCCCGGGAAGGCGCGGGAGTAGGCCCGGAAGCCAGGAGACCTCCCAGCGACCTCAACGCCGAACGCCCACGTGGAAAGGGGTGGCCTCGAGCATGAAGCTCAAACTGACCGCCGGCCTGGCCGCCGGCTTCATCGCGCTCTCCGCGGCACCGGCACCGGCTGCCGGTCCCGCAACCGTCAAGGTCCGTGTCGAGGGGGCGTCGCGCACGCTCGTGGACGCGACGCAGGTGACGACCACGACGGCGCCGGTCAGCAAGGCCGGCCACGACTGCTCGGGCACGAGCGCGGGCGGCGCGCTGGACCGCGCGACGGCCGGGAACTGGGACGCCGGCTACTTCAACGGCCTCGGTCACTACGTCACCGCCATCATGGGCGAGGACTACTCGACGTCGCCCACCGACGGCTGGACCGTGTTCGTGAACCACAAGTCGATCTCCCAGAGCCCCTGCCTGACCGAGCTGCAGGCCGGCGACGACGTCGTCTACTTCGTCAGCCACTGCGAGTTCGACCCGGCGATCAACGACTGCTCCAACGCGCCGGTGCTTCCGCTCGGCCTGACCGCGCCCGCCTCCGCCCCGCAGGGCACGAGCGCGCAGGTCACGGTCGTCCGCTACGACGCGGGCGGCGCCGCGGCTCCCGTCGCCGGGGCGAGCGTCGGCGGCGCCGTCACCGACGCGGCCGGCCATGCGACCGTCGGCTTCTCGAACGCCGGCACGGTCCGGCTGACGGCGGAGAAGCCGGGCTTCGCGCGCTCGGAGGGCGTGGACGTCGCGGTGTTCACCGACAAGGGCGCCCCGCCGCCGGTCCCCGTCCCCGACCGCACGCCCCCGACGGCGTCGCTCGCCGGCCTGACGGATCACGCGGTGCTCAAGACCGGCCCGCGCGAGCTGCGCGGCCGCGTGGGCGCCGATCCGTCCGGCATCAAGGCCGTCAAGCTGCGCCTGACCAAGCGGGTCGGGAAGACGTGCTGGTACTTCTCGGGCAGGTCGGAGGAGTTCAAGCGCGTCGGCTGCGGCAAGGGCGCGTACTTCGCGATCGGCGACCGCGCCGACTGGTCCTACCTGCTGCCGTCGCGGCTCGGGAAGGGCCGCTATGTGCTCGACGCCGTCGCGATCGACGGCGCCGGCAACCGCACGCCGCTCGCACGCGGCACGACCCGGGTGGTGTTCACGGTCCGATGAAGCGTCTCGTTCTCGCTGTCGCATTCCTGCTCGCCGTCGTCGCGGCCTCCGGCTGCGGCTTCGGCTCCGGGTCGTCCGCAGGAACGGTCACCGTCAC
>JAOPZQ010000309.1 GCA_025964075.1 Solirubrobacterales bacterium
GATGCGGTGCGTCTTCAGGCGCACCGCCGGGGCGCGCCGGTCGATGCACGTGCCGGCCGCGCTCGCGCCGACGGCACCCGCCGCCTTGCCCGCGTTGGCGGCCGTGAAGCACGTGCTCGCGCCCTGCTGGAGCGCGACGTAGGCCGACGAGGACGCGTCGTTCGCGCCGTTCGGCAGGTCGGGTCGGTTGTACGGGTCGCCGGGGATCGCCGCCGCCGCGCACCCGCTCGCGGGGTCGAGCGCCAGCGAGGCGAAGTCGGCGAGATTGCGGTCGCCCGGCTGGCCCGGGATCAGGCCGCAGAAGATGCCCTGCGTGCAGATGTCGCCGTAGTGGATGACGTCCGGCGTGACCGCGGTCTCGTTGAACGTGCGACCGCCGTCGTAGGTCGCGGCCGCGTAGTAGCGCCACTGGTTCTTCGTGTTGTTCGGGTCGCCGCTCGTCGAGCTGCCGAACCAGCCGAGCACGGCCTCGCCGCGGCCCTGGCCGCCGGCGAGCGTCGGGAACACGTTCGCGGTCAGCGCCGGCTCGTTGACCCGGGTCGGCGCGCTCCACGTCTTGCCCTCGTCGGTCGAGGTGAACAGGAACACGTTCGAGCCGGCCTCGCCGGCCTTCGTGTGCCCGGCGGCGAGCACGTAGAGCACGCCGCCCGCGTCGCGAGCCGTGGCCTGGAAGATCTTCGCCAGGTCGGCGCCCGGGTCCTGGTAGACGACGTAGTCGTGGAAGACGGTCGTCGGCGTGCAACCGCCCTTGGCCACGGCCATGTAGATGTGGTTGAGCGGCGCGCCGACCGGGTTGGCAAGCAGGTCCGGCGTCGCGAACTCGACGAAGATCGTCCCGTCCGGCGCGATCGTCGGCTTCGCGACGAGCGTGCCGCCGACCGGCGTGTACGTCTTCGCCGCCGGGCCGAGCGGGTCGATGATGCTGCCGCACGGCGCCCACGTCTTCCCGCTGTCGGTCGAGTGCTCGATGATCGGGAGGCCCCCGGCGAAGTCGTGGTAGGTCAGGTAGACCTCGCCGGGCTTCGTCCCGCGGGTCAGCCACTCGCGGTCGTTGTCGGGTCCCGTGTGGTTCGCGGTGAGCCCGCCGTTGCAGTCCGTGAAGCTGTGGGCGAAGTCCTTGGAGGTGCAGATCGCCGCGTCGACGGCCTCGAGGTCGGCGGCGAGGACGGTGTGGTCGCGCAGGACCTCGACGTCGGAGTCGCCGCCGCCGGTCAGCGTGCCGGTCGTCCCGCTGACGGGCCACGAGCGACCGCCGTCGGCCGACGCCCAGTAGGCGATGCCGGTCGAGCTGTCGCCGGCGCCCAGGATCGGACCCGCGACCGACGGGATGCCCTGCGGCGCGGTCACGTACACGTGGCGGTCGCCCGTCGGGTCGAACGCGATCGACGGCTCGCCGCCGCCGTAGCGCGGGTGGGCCTTCGGGTCGCCGTGCGGCAGCTGCTGGGGCGTGGTGAACGACAGGCTGCCGGCGCTGGCGGCCGACGGCAGCGCGAGGGCGAGGACGAGGATGAGGAGCGGCTTGCGCATGTCCCCATTAACGCGGGACGGACCGAGAACCAGCGGTAAAGGGGCCTGAACCCTACATCGGCGCCGAGGGGTCGAGCTCGAACTCGATCCCCCCGATCTCGACGTCGTCGCCGGCCTCGAACCCCTGGGCCTCGAGTGCGCGGATCACGCCGATCCCGCGGAGCCGGCGCTCGAGATGCGCCATCGCCTCGTCGTTCTCCGGGTCGTAGCGGGCGACGAGGCGGTCCACCCCTGACCCGGCGACGCGCCAGCGACCGTCCGCCGTGCGCTCCACGCGGAAGGCGCGGTCCGCGGCGGGCCGGTAGACGCGGTGCTCGGCCAGCGCCTCGCCCTCGGCCAGCACGGGCGGGGCCTCGCTCAGCGGCACGCGGCGCAGCAGCTCACGCGCCAGCGCATCCACGCCCTCGCCCGTCGCGCTCGACGTCACGAGCACCGGAACGTCGTCGCCAAGGCGCTCGCTCCACTCCGCCACGGCGGCGGCCGCCGCCTCCGGCGGGACGAGGTCCGCCTTCGAGAGCGCGAGGATCCGCGGCAGCCCAGCCAGGCGGGCGTCGTAGGCCGCGAGCTCGTGCTCGATCGTCGCGTGGTTCTCGGCCGGGTCGGAGCCGTCGAGCGGCGCGAGGTCGAGCACGTGGACGAGCAGCCGCGTGCGCTCGACGTGGGCGAGGAAGTCGTGGCCGAGGCCGGTGCCCTCGTGCGCGCCCTCGATCAGCCCGGGGATGTCGGCGACGACGAGCTGCCGGTCGTCGCCGGCGAGCGTCCCGAGGACCGGCTCGAGCGTGGTGAACGGGTAGTCGGCGACCTTCGGCTTCGCGCGCGTGAGCCGCGATAGCAGCGAGGACTTGCCCGCGTTCGGAACTCCGATCAGCCCGACGTCGGCGAGGAGCTTCAACCGCAGGTCCACCCACGTCTCCTCGCCCGGGAGGCCGCGCTCGGCGAACCGCGGCGCCTGGTGCGTGGGTCCCGCGAAGCGCTTATTCCCGCGACCGCCGCCGCCGCCGCGCGCGAGCACGGCGCGCGCGCCCGGCACGACGAGGTCGATCCGGGTCCCGTCCTCCAGCGTCGCGACCGTGCCGGGAGGCACCGCGATCGCCAGCTCCTCCCCGCTCGCGCCGTGGCGCAGGGCGCCCTGCCCGTGGCCTCCGCGCTCGGCCTTGAAGTGCGTGCGGCGGCGGAACGCCGCCAGGTCGCGCAGGTGGTCGTCGCAGACGAGCACGACGTCGGCGCCGTGCCCGCCGTCCCCCCCGTCGGGGCCGCCCTTGGGGACGTGGGCCTCACGGCGGAAGGACAGGCAGCCGTTTCCGCCCGCTCCGGCGGTCACCTGAATCCTGGCGCGATCGGTCAGCATGGCTTCCGACTCATCCTGGCAAGATGCCCAGGAGAGGTGGCGCGGCGGACCGCCCAGGAAGCGCTGAGCTACTCGGCGGTCGGCTCGACGGAGATCGTCCGGCCGCGGCGGCCGATCTTGAACGCGACCGTGCCGGGCGTCTTCGCGTAGATCGTGTCGTCCTTGCCGATGCCGGCGCCGTTGCCCGGCTTGAACCGGGTCCCGCGCTGGCGCACGATGATCTCGCCGCCGGAGACGGTCTCGCCGGCGAACACCTTCACGCCGAGGCGCTTGGCGTTCGAGTCCCGGCCGTTGCGGCTGGAGCCGAGGCCCTTCTTATGAGCCATCGCCGGCCTCCTCGTTCTTCGCGGCGGCCCGGGAGCGCGCGGCGCTCTTCTCGATCGACGTCACCTTCAGGCGCGTGAGCTCCTGGCGGTGGCCGGTGCGGCGCTTGTAGCCGCGCTTGGGCTTGAACTTGACGATCCGCAGCTTCGGACCGCGCTCGTGGCCGACGATCTCGGCCTCGACCTTGGCGTTCTTCAGGCCGTCGCCATCGACGGGATCGCCGTCGCCGGCGAGCAGCAGCGTCTCGAGGGCCACCGTCGCCCCCGGCTCGTCGCGCAGCCGCTCGACGAGGAGGGTCTGGCCCTCCTCGACGCGGTATTGCTTTCCACCGGTTTTGACGATCGCGTACATGGCAGGAAAACGGCGCCGTCCGCGGTGCGGCCTCGGCGCCAGACGGGGATTCTAGCTA
>JAOPZQ010000343.1 GCA_025964075.1 Solirubrobacterales bacterium
CCTTCCCGGTCCACGCGCCCGGCCGCGGCGACGATCCCACGAAGAGCCGGCTGTTCGAGCTCGACGCGGTGCCGGTGCCGGTGCTCGTCGTGCAGGGCGAGCGCGACCCGTTCGGGATGCCGCCGCCTGGCCCGCGGCGCACGGTCGTGCCGGTGAGCGGCGACCACAGCCTGCGGACGGGCCTCGGGGCGGTCGGCGACGCGGTACGGACCTGGCTCCCGGGAGTGCTCGCGGCCGCCGGCCGCGGTCTACGGTGACTCGAGGATCTTCGCCTTCTGAGCGGCGAACTCGTCGTCGGTGAGGATGCCCTTGGCGTGGAGCTCCGCGAGCTTCTCCAACCGGTCCAGCGGGTCCTCGACGGCGGTCGGCGCGGATGCCGCCTGACCGACCGTGCCGGCGTTGATCGCTGCGGCGAGCGCAGTCGCATCCTGGGCGGCCAGCTCACCGGAGGTGGGAACACGGTCCCAGTCGATCGCGATGCGCTCGTGGTGCGCGCGGTCGAAGGTGACCGGCAGCAGCTGCCCGGGATCCGGCCACTGGCCCGTGTCGATCTCGAAGTCCTGACGGATCGAGAACGCCTCGACGCCCGGCGCCTCGATCACGAGCTGCATCGTGCACGGCTGGCGCATGAACTCCGGGTCGACGGCGGAGACGCCGACGACATGCGCGGTGCCCTCGACGGGATCCTTGATCGGATGGAACAGGCTCATAGACGGAGAGGGAGGGATTCGAACCCTCGAACGAGGTAACCCCCGTTACGCGATTTCCAGTCGCGCCCGTTCAACCGCTCCGGCACCTCTCCGAGCGCCGGGGAAGGGTAGCGCGGCGCCCCGGGGCGCCGCACTAGATCTGCCAGGCGCCGCCGCGCAGCACCGGCACGCGCTCGCCGCCCGTGGTGACGCCGGTCACGTCGACGTCGTCGCCGCCGATCATGAAGTCCGTGTGCACGCCGCTCTCGTTGGCGCGCGGGTGGTCGGCCTCGTCGGCGAGCGCGAACGTGAACGCGTGGCCGAACGCGATGTGGCTCGCGGCGTTCTCGTCCAGGAGCGTGTCGTAGAAGACGCGGTCGAGCGCGCCGATCCGTCCCTCGCGGTCGACGAGTGCGACCTCGCCGAGGCGCGCGGCGCCCTCGTCGCGCGCGGCGATGCCCCGGATCGAGCCCTCCCCCTCGCTGGCGTCGATCTGCACCGCGCGCCCGCCCTCGAAGCGCACGACGAGGTCGCGGACGATCGTCCCGTCGAAGAGGACCAGGGGCTTCGTCGAGCGCACGACGCCCTCGGCGCGCTGGGGATCGGGCGTGGTGAACGTCTCCTCGGACGGGAGGTTCGCCATGTGCGGCAGGCCGTCGCGGCGGGAGAAGCGCGCGGCGATCCACTGCGAGGACGGCAGCAGGCCGACCGTCAGGTCGGTGCCGGGACCTTCGAAGTGGAGCGCGTCGAAGCGGTGCTCGAACAGGCTCGCCCCGGCGCGCTCGATCGCGTCCATGCGCTCGTTCCACGCGGCGACGGGATCGGGCTCGTCGAGCCGGCACACGTGGACGATGTCCTCCCACAGCGCATCGAGCGCGGCCTCGTCGTCGAGCTCCGGGTAGACGAGCCGGGCCCAGCCGACCGTCGGGCACGGCGCGGCGACCCAGTTGGTCGAGCGGTCGCTGACGAGCTTGCCGACCTCCTTGATCCATGGAAGCTGGTCCTTGCCGAGCCGCGCCGGATCGAGGTCGTTCAGCACGCCGGGGTGGGAGTTGCCGCTGAGGCCGATGCGGGCGGCGCCCATCTCGCCGAGCTTCACCGCGCGCTCGCCGAACCACGGCGGCACGTAGTCGAGCACGTCCTCCGGCGCGTGGAGGATCCGCTCGCGCTTGACGAACGGATCGAAGTAGACGACGTCGACGAACTTCGCCCCTCGCCGGTACGCCGCGCCGGCGAGCGCGCGGGTGAGCTCCTCCTTGCCGACCTCGGAGCCGAGGGCGACGACCTGGCCCGGCTGCACGTTGGCGCCGGCGCTCACCACCAGCTCGGCCAGGCGCTCGACGTCCTCGCGATGATCGGTCACCCCGACCAACCTAGCGTCCCGATTCGGAAGCTAGCGATCGACGAGAACCCGCTTGAGGATCTTCCCGGTGGCGTTGCGCGGGAGCTCGTCGAGGAACTCGACGTCCCTCGGCACCTTGTAGCGCGCGAGATTCGCGCGGACGTGCTCCTTGACGGCGTCCGCGTCGAGGTCGGCGCCCGGCCGCCGGACGACGAACGCCTTCAACCGCTGGCCGAACTCGTCGTCGGGCACGCCGACGACCGCGACGTCCTCGATCGCGGGGTGCGCGGCGAGCAGGTCCTCGACCTCGCGCGGGAAGACGTTCTCGCCGCCGGAGACGATCATCTCGTCGTCGCGGCCGTCGACGAACAGCCGGCCGCCGCCGTCGAAGTGCCCGACGTCGCCGGTCGCCATCAGCCCGTCGATGACCTCCTTGCCGCCGCCGCCGGTGTAGCCCTCGAACAGCGCCTCGTTCCCGACGAAGATACGCCCGGCGGCGCCGTTCGGCACCGGGCGGCCGGCGGCGTCGTAGAGGCGGACGATCGTGCCCCTGGGCGGCGAGCCCGCGGTGCCGGGAGCGGCGCGCATCTCCTCGGGCGTGGCGATCGTGGCCCACGACACCTCGGTCGAGCCGTAGAGGTTGTAGAGGACGTCGCCGAACTCGTCCATCACGCGCGTCGCGAGCTCGCCCGGAAGCGTCGATCCGCTGGCGGCGATGACCTCGAGCGACGACGTGTCGTGGCGGCGGCGCGCGTCCTCGGGGAGCTCGAGGATCCGCTGCAGCATCACCGGGACGACCGCGAGCGCGGTGGCGCGGTGCTCGGCCACCGCGACGAGCGTGTCCTCCGGGTCGAAGCGCCGGCGCAGGACGAGCGTCGAGCCGAGCAGCAGCCCGAGGTTGAAGTGCGCGAAGCCCCACGAGTGGAAGAGCGGCGCGGCGATCACCGTCGTCTGGCCCGCGTGCATGGGGATCCGGGAGAGGAACGCGGCCGCCGGCGACAGGCCGCTCGGCGCCGAGCGCTGCGCGCCCTTCGGCTGGCCCGTCGTCCCCGACGTGA
>JAOPZQ010000348.1 GCA_025964075.1 Solirubrobacterales bacterium
GCGCTCGTCGATCGCCGCGACGAGTTTCGTCTCGGTGCGCGGGACATCAGCTCGGCGGGCGATCGCCCGGCCGGCGGACGAGGCGTCCTCGTCGACCACCACGAGCTCGACGCTCCGGCGGCGGCACGTGTCGCGCAGGTCGCCGATGCCCGCGGCGAGCCGGGGGCGGACGGACACGACCCCGGCCGGCGCGCCCTCGTTGTCGCGGACGAGCAGGAGCGGCTCCTCTCCGGCCCGCACCAGTCGGTCGGCGTCGGGTTGGGCGCCGTCATCGGCGTTCCGCAGCGTCCAGCGCTCGCCGCCGATCTCGGCGCTCGCGACCGCGCCGTCGAACGAGCCGCCGCGTGCCTCGAGCCGTCCGTGCGCGGCGAAGGCCGGGCCCCAGGGAGATCCCGCCGCGCCCGCCACCGCGCCGGCGATCTCGAGAATCCGGCGGCGATCGTCGTCCCCCATGAGCGCGATCACCTCGCCGACCTCGAGGCCGTCGGTGAGGGTGCGCGGGCAGCCCAGCACGAGCGCGTCCGGACGACGCACCGGCCGTCCGCGGCGTGTGCCCACGACCGTCACTCCGGAGCGCAATACGTAGGCTGCCGCACGGTTGTCGGCCTGGTCGACGCCGATCAGCGCCGCGCGCGGGTTGACGAGCAGCAACCCGGTGAACGCCCACCGCACCGAACGGCGGACCACGCCCAGCAGCGCTCCGTAGGCGAGCGACGCGGGGACGATCGCCTCGAGGTAGCGCTCGTAACCCGAGAGCGCGGCAGGCTGGCGCCGGCCGGAGGAGGCGACGGGCGGCTCCCGTCCGAGCCGCACGGTCAGCGGCTGGCCGTAAACGCGGGCGCCGGCCGGCAATGCTCGGCCCGGCGCGACGGGCAGCATGGCGCCGTCGGGCCCGACGGCGCGACCGACACCACGGAGCACGTCGGCCCGGAGCGGGACGGTATCCCCGGGGTCGAGGCGCAGCGTCTCGCCGGCGTGCACGCGCTCGCGGCCGAGGCGGTTCTCGTAGGCGCGCCAGGCGCTGCGACGCCGCCGCACCTCGGAGACCAATCCGAGCGCCCCGGAGCCGGCGACGACCAGCCCGAGGAAGTTGCCGGAGAACGTGAGGCTGGCGATGCCGACGGCGCCGAGCAGCAACTGCGTAGCGTCCCGGCCGAGCGCGCTCTCGATCCGCCGCTCGAGCGGCACCATGCCTTCCACCACTCCCGCGGCTCCGGCCACGGCGGCCGGCACGCTGCCGCCCACGGGCGGGCCGTCGGCGCGGACGAGGTGGCGCATCGCGAGCAGCCCGAGTCCCAGCGAGGAGCCGATGAGGCGCGCGCTGCTCTGGATCAGCGGCGCCGGATCGAGCGGGTGACGCGGAAGGTCCTCGTCCGGTAGCGCCGGCAGCTCGAGGCCGGTGATCTCTGCCAGGATCGGCTCGAGGTCGACCTTGCGTTCTGCGAGTTCGAGGAGCACGCGCCCCGTGACCGGGCTCGCCATCACTCGCGAGACCTCGGGTCGGCGCTCGAGCCGCTCGACGACCCGCCGGCCAAGATCGGAGTCGCGGTCCAGGCCGCGCACGGCGATCCGCACTCGCCGGCTGCGAGGACCCTCCCGCAACGTGACCCGCCGCCGCGCCGCCGCCGGCCGCTCGTCGACATCGACGCCGGCCCCGGCGACGCCATCGAGGTCGAAGCGGGCGAGAGCTGCCACGAGCGCACCCTCGTCCACCTCGGCACCCCGAAAGTGGATCAGGACATTGCCGGTGACGGGGTTGGCCTCGGCCCCGGCCACGCCGGGAAGGGCCCGGATGCGACGCTCGAGCTCAGACCTGCCGGCACCCGACCAACGAGGCAGGTGCACGCGCGCGCGACCGGGAGACGCACGCAGGACTCGCGGCTCGCGGGCGGCGCCGGCTGTCACGACCGGAGAAGCAGCATCGCGGCCTGAGCCACGTCACCCGTGCCGGATGTTCTGCGCTTCGGCCCAGATGTCCTCGGCCTCTTCCCTGGCCCTCGCCGTCACCCGCGACAGCCAAACCCCGACCCGCTGCCCCCACTCCTCGATCAGCTCCTCGGCGCGCTGGAACTCCGACGGCTCTGCGCCGTCCCGGGTGGAGGATGCGCCGCTCCCCTCGCTGTCGCCCTCGCTCATGTCGTTGCCGGGGGCGTCGGCGTCGGCGTCGGCTTGGGCGTGCGGCGCCGGCTCCCACCGGACGGCTTCGTCGCGGCGGGCGACGCCGCGGCGGCATACGCTGCGGCGGTCTCCTCAGCGTCGTCGTCGGTGCGCGCACCGCGGACGCCCCGGGCGACCCCGCGTCCCGCTGACGTGACCGCATCGCCGGCCTTGAGCACGCCGGCGACGCCGTAGACCGCGCCGCGGCGCACAACCCCGCGCACGCGCGGAGAGAAGACCAGCGCCGTCGCCGCAACGGCGACGCCGACCTCGGACTCCATGAAACCGTCAACAGCCATATGAGTCTCCCCGCTGCCTCGCGACAACCCTCAGAGCGAGGCTAGTTGGAGTGGCTCAGGTTGCCACGAATCAACGGCCCGCGCAACTGGTCCGGCGCCCAGGAGGCGGACGTCCGCTGACGTCTCGTCGGCCCGCTCAGCCGCGAGGCCTCAACGCGCTTCGAGGACGCGCGGAGCGCTCCGCTCCCGGCGAGGTACGCCCCAGATGAGAAAGAGGATCGTTCGCAGTGATTCCATGACACCGTTCTCCGCGCGGCGAGGTGCGCAACCCCGATTTTTCCCTGCACACCCCAGCAACTTGTGACGAACCTGGGGCCAAGCTGTGAATGACTCGTGAAGTTCGAGCACCCCCGAGACCCCGCTGAGCACCTCGAGGACCCAAGTAGGGGACGCTGTCCGAGCTAGGAGGCGCCTGAAAAAGTCCGGCACGCCCGGATGCGGCCGTGGACACGTCGCCGGATCGGCCGCCGAATCCTCGGAAATACCACCAGTATTCCCTTCGGCTTCGCCGACCGCCCGGCTCGGTC
>JAOPZQ010000381.1 GCA_025964075.1 Solirubrobacterales bacterium
ACGACCCGCGGCGGCGAGTACCACCCCCGGGGCGGTACCTCGCCGGTGGCCTGGGCGGCGATCCGGCCCGTCCGCGCCGCCTCCGCCGCGTAGCGCTCGACCCGCTCCTGCGCGTCCCGCTCGATCACCGGCGGGACGTCGGTGCCGAGATCGCTCGCCGGGCCCACGCGCAGCACCTCGACGGCGCCGCCCAGGCGCTCCAGCAGGTCGTCGGCGATCGCCCGGTGCGCGAGCACCCGCGCCGCCGCCGAGCACTTCTGGCCCGCGTACGCGAACGCGCTCTGGACGATCGCCGGCACGGCGTCGTCGAGGTCGGCGTCGGCGTCGACGATCACGCAGTTCTTGCCGCCCATCTCGGCGACCACCCGCTTGACGTGCTGCTGGCCGGGCCGCGGCTCGGCCGCCGAGCGGACGATCTCGAGGCCGACCGGCATCGAGCCGGTGAACGCGATCGTGGCGACGGCCGGGTGGGCGACGAGCGCGGCGCCGGCCTCGCCCTCGCCGGGCAGCAGCGCCAGCGCCTCGGGCGGCACGCCGGCCTCGCGCAGCGCGGTGACGAGCAGCATCGCGCACCCCGGCGACTGCTCGGCCGGCTTCAGCACGACGGCGTTGCCGGTCGCGAGGCCCGCGGCGACCATCCCGGTGGGGATCGCGACCGGGAAGTTCCACGGGGAGATGACGGCGGTGACGCCGCGCGGCGCGTAGCGCATCTCGTTGCGCTCCCCGGGCGGCTCGACGAGCCGGCGCCTCGCGTCGAGTGCCACGGCGCCGCGAGCGTAGTACTCGAGGAAGTCGATCGCCTCGCAGACGTCGGCGTCGGCCTCCCGCCACGGCTTCGCGCATTCGCGGACCTCGAGCGCGGCGACCTCGAGCCGGCGCTCGCGCATCCACGCCGCCGCGCGGACGAGCACGGCCGCCCGCTCCGCGGCGGACACGGCGGCCCACCGCCGGAAACCGGTCTCGGCGAGGCGCACCGCCCGGTCCACGTCGGCGGCGCTCGCGATCCCGCCCTCCGCCACCACGCGGTCGGGATCGCCCGGGTCGGTCGAGACGAGGCCGCGCTCGGCGCCGCGCTCTTCGCCGATCCACACCGGGACCCGCACCGGACCGCGCTCGTCGACGCGGCGCAGCGCGTCGGCGAGCTCCGCCCGCACGGACGCGCGGCGGAGCTCGAGGATCGGCTCGTTGGCGAACGGACCCAGACTCACGGCGCCGCCAGCAGCTCCTCGATGGGAACGCCGCGCGCCTGCTCGTGCAGGAAGCTCTCGTTGCTCGTGTTCTCGAGCAGGCGGCGCACGAGGTAGGCCATGCCCGCCACGAGGTCGCCGACCGGGCAGTACGTGCGCACGCGGAAGCCGCGCGTCGCGAGGGCGTCCTGGAGCTCGTCGCCGAGGCCCCGGAGGACCTGGACCTCGAGGTCGCGGTCCTCCCCGCCGGCGAGGCGGTTGGCGGCGATCGCGTGGGCGACCGAGCGCAGGTTGTGCGAGGCGACCGCGACCCGCACGCGCGGACGTGCGCCGAGGAGCCGGCGCGTCAGCAGCTCGAAGTTGCGGTCGCAGTCGGCCTTGACCGTGAACACCGGGTCCTGCCAGCCGTGCTGGCGCGCCTCGACGATCTCGTGATCCCAGTACGCGCCCTTCACGAGCCGCACGACGAGCGGATGTGCGCGCGGCGACGCGTGCGTCCACGCGAGGACCTGGTCGAGCAGCTCCGGCGAGTCGCGCAGGTAGGCCTGGAGGACGAGCCCGGCGGACGGGCCCTCGGCGAACTCGGGCTCGCCGAGCACGTCGAGGATCAGCGCGAGGACCGCCTCGCGCGAGTCGAGCGACTCCATGTCGATGTGCAGATGGGCGCTGAGATCGCGGGCCTGGCGCAGGAGCGGTCGCATCCGCGCCGCCGCGTCGTGCTGGCCGAGCTCCGGCGCGTCGGGGCGCAGGAGCGGCGTCAGCGCCGAGACCTTGACGGAGAGGTTCGCGCGCGGGATCGGCCCGAGCGAGTCGCCCTCGAGCACCGCGTGCGCGGGCCAGCCGGCGTAGGCGCGCGCAAGCTCGTCGAGCGCCTCGCGGCAGCGTCCGGCGTAGACATCGGCCTCGCGCCGGGTCACCGTCGCCTCGCCGAGGAGGTCCACGGAGGTGGCGACCCCGCGCGACCACAGGCCCCTGATCGCCGGCAGCGCCGCGCGCGGGGTCTCCCCGACGATGAAGCGATGGGCCATGTGCCGCACGCCCGCCGCCGCGGCGGCGCCGAGCGCCTGGCGCCCGGGGCGGGAGTCCGCCATCCGCATCGCCACCTGCAGCGGCGGCGGACGGTCGTCGACGTCTCCCAGGAACGCCGAGAGGTGCCGCGCGAGGTCGTCGAGCGAGCGGCACGCGGGCACGACGTCGACGAAGCGGAACAGGGCCGCGCGGAGCTCGGCGTCCTGCGACGCGAGGTCCATCGCCTTGCGGTCGAGCGCCTCCATCGGCCGCCGCAGCGGCGACGGGAAGGCATCGGCCAAGTCGCGGCCGACCTCGTGCAGGGCGGCTTCCAGTGCCTCTCCGTCCACGGGGCCTGACGATACAGCCGTCTACGGGGTCGCCCGCTCGAGCGCTTCCCAGCCCACATCGCGCTCGCGGAGGGCCTCGTCGGCCGCCGCGCCACCGCGGACGCCGAACAGCCGCTTGGCGTAGAGCAGGTAGGCGACGACGGCGAGGTTCAGGACCAGCGCGAAGACCTTGAACGGGGAGACCGTCTTCGTCAGCTCGTACACCTCGAGCGGCAGGAACAGCGTCGTCGCGACGAACGTCAGGTACTCGGCCCAGCGCTTCTGGAACCAGAGGCCGACCGCCTCCACGCCCTCGAGGACGGCGTAGCCGAGGATGCCGGCGCCGAGCAGGTGGAGCGTCGAGCCCTTGAGGCTGAAGAGCCGGTCGAGGTCGTGCAGCAGCCCGTGGTGACCGATCTTCGAGGTCTGCACGGGACCACCGCCGATTCCGCCCTGGAGGTCGGAGACGATCCGGTAGAACGTGTCCTTCAGGGCGGAGCGGTGGGAGGCGAACAGGAACACCGCGATGCCGAGCAGCGTCAGGACCACGAAGTGCAGGGCGCGGTCGATCGCGATCAGGCGCAGCACGATCTTGTCCCGGAGCGGCCGGCCCCGCAGCGGGAGCTCGATCTCGTCGCGCGCGGGCGGGTAGGGCCGCGCGGGGTTCTCCGGCGGCGGCAGGGGAAGCCACGAGTCGCACCGCAGGCAGCGGTGCCAGCGCGCGCCGTCCATCACGCGGCAGACGACGCGATCCTCGGGCCGGAACTCGGCGGCGTCGGTCCCGATCAGGCCGTGCCCCTCGACGCCGCAGGCGATCAGCTCCCAGTGGAACTTCGGCACGAAGCGCTGCGGCCGCACCGCCCCCGGCGCCAGCGTGTGAGTCGAGGCCACGGCCGGGACGCTACCGGTGCGACCGCTAGCCTGACCCGATGGGCGCTGAGTCGGTCGGTGTGCTGGTGCCGGTCGGCCCCGGCGCCGAGGAGGAGGAACGCCTCGCGGCCCTGCTGGCCTCGCTGTTCGCCCACGAGCCCGACACCGGGCACGTCGTGCTCGTCGACGACGGGCCGCGCGAGCGCCGGCTCGCCGCCGCCGTCGAGGTGCCGGCCGGATGCCGGCTCACCGTCCTCGCGAACCCCCGCGCGGGCAAGGGCGTTCCGACGCTGGGCGGCCTCTGTTGCGCGACGCTCGCCGGCCTGCGCCACCTGGCGCTCGGGACGGAGGTCCGCTTCGTCCTCCGGCTCGACACCGACGCGCTCGTCATCGCTCCGTTCGCCTCCCGCCTCGCGACGGCGTTCGGCGAGCGGCCGGGCGTCGGCGCGCTCGGATCCTACGAGACGGTGTGCAACGGGCACGTGCGCCAGTTCGCCGCCTGGGAGCCGGCGTTGCGCCGCCTGGCTCGCCGCGTGAGCGTCTGGCGCCATCCGGCGCGCCGCGGCCGCTACCTACAGCTCGCCATCGCCGGGCGCCGTGCCCGCGTCCGCGAGGAGCTCGCCGCCGCGCTCGCCAACGGCTACCGCTGGGGCGAGCACTGCCAGGGCGGCGGCTACGCGCTCAACCGGCTCGTGCTCGACCGCCTCGCGGCCGGCGGCATGCTCGACGACCCGCTGCGCTGGCGCGACACGCGGGCGGGCGAGGACGTCATGGTCGGCGTGCTCGTGCGCGCGGCCGGCCTGCGCCTCGACGGCCACGTGGAGCCCGACGAGGGCTTGTTCGCGGTCGCGCACGCCGGCCTGCCGTTGCCGCCCGAGCACCTGCTGCGCGGCGGCTACGCGATCGTCCACTCGGTCAAGCGGACCGAGGGGTGGCGGGAGCCGGAGCTGCGCGCGGCCTTCGCACATAGCTCACGACCTCCCGCAGCAGGTCGCGCTCGAACAGCCACGTCGCCGCGATCGTGATCGCGCCGTAGAGCACGAGCTCGCCGGCGACGAGGCCCGCCGGGCGGCCGCCCGACTCGACGGCACGGAGCAGCAGGATGGCGCCGGCGGCCGGCACGGTGGGGGCGATCGCGCGGAGCGCGTGGCGGAAGATCGCGAAGCCGGCGAACAGGCGGCGCAGGTAGTAGGCGCGCGCGGCCAGGTGCACCGCGGCGACGATCGCCATGCCCCAGGCGAACCCGTCGAGGCCGTCCGAGTACGTCAGCGGCACGGCGACGGCGAGGAACACGACCATCAGCAGCACGCCGACGACCGCCAGCGGCCGGGTGTCGCCGCGGGCCCGGTAGAACGCGTGCCAGTTGAAGCCGATGTGCGCGGCCGCGGCGATCAGCCCGAACGCGCGGATCACGCCGGCGGCGCCGTACCAGCGGGGCCCGAGCGCCCGCACGAGGTCGTCGGCGAAGAGCGACAGCCCGACGCCGAACGGCACGCCCCACATCAACGTCAGGCGGTTCGACTTGACGAACGTCTCGAACAGCAGCTCGGTGCGGTCCTTGACGGCGCAGATCGCGGGGTAGAGCGTCTGCGTGACGATCGCGTCGGCCTGGTCGGTGTAGGCGGAGATCGAGGAGGCGAGCGTGATGATGCCGACGCCGGCGAGCCCGACGGCCTTCTGCCCGACGAACACCGCCGCCTGGACGATGACGACGCTCGAGCCGTTGACGAGGAACAGCGGCCAGGAGAAGCTCGCGTAGGAGCGCAGCGTCGCGCGCTCGAAGCGCAGCCGCAGCGGGTAGGGGCTGAAGCGCAGCGCCACGAGCGCGCCGGTCCACGAGCCGGCGAGCACGCCGAGGACGAGCGCCCAGTAGCCGAGGCCGGCGATCGCCATGGTCACCGTGGCGACGAACGCCACGACGGGATCGGCGACCTGCAGCGTCCGCTGGCGCAGGTAGTCCATCCGCCGGTAGTAGACCCACACGGGCGACTGCAGCGCCAGGGCGGGGACGATCGCGCAGACGGCGAAGCCCGGCGCGACGATCTGGCTCGTGCCGTAGACCAGCGCCAGGAGCGGCACCGCGGCCAGCATGACGAGCAGGAACGCCCCCGTGAGCATCAGCTCGAGCGTGAACGCCTTCTGGAACGCCAGCTCCTGGTCCTCCTCGTCCTGCTGGACGAACTTGTCGGCGACGCCGATGTCCTTGAGGAAGTAGAGCGTGCCGAGCGAGATGAACAGCAGGCCCCACACGCCGTAGTCGTGGGCGGTGAGGAACGCGGCGACGACGAACCCCTTGAGCAGCCCGAGGCCGTTCAGCGCCACGAGGAACGCGGCGTTGACGACGGCGCCGCCGGCGGCGAGCCGCCGCAGGCCGCCGGCGCGCTTGGCGCGGTCGGAGCCGACGCGCCGCTCGAGAGCGGCGCGCGGGTCGGCGTCGGGGGGAGCGGCGGCGCTCAAGGCGCCGTGAACGTTAGTTGCCTAGGAGGCGCGTGCGCCGCCGGCGCGCTGCTCGGCTTCGGCCGCGTCGGACTCGGGCACGTTCAGCCGTGCCTGCACGACGTAGAGCGGCCGGCCCTTGACCTCGTCGTAGATCCGGCCCACGTACTCGCCGATGATGCCGATGGCGATCAGCTGGATCCCGCCGAGCAGCAGGATCACGACCGTGATCGTGCTGAAGCCGGGCAGGTAGGCGTCGAGCGCCTTGAGAACGATCACGATCGGGATCGCGAGGAAAGCGAGGCCGGAGAAGAGGAACCCGAGCGCCGTGGCGAGCTGCAGCGGAGCGTGGGAGAACGACGTCATCCCGTCGAACGACAGGCGCAGCATGCGTCCGAAGGAGTACTTCGTCTCTCCGGCGTAGCGGGCGTCGCGCTCGTACGGGACGGCGGTCTGGGTGTAGCCGACCCACACCGTCATGCCGCGCAGGAACCGCGAGCGCTCGCGCATCGACAGCAGCGCGTCGAGCGCCTGGCGGTCGAGCAGCCGGAAGTCGGCGGCTTGGTGGGGCAGCTCGAGTTGGGCGAGCCGGTCGAAGATCCTGTAGAACCAGCGGGCGGTGGCGAGCTTGAACTTCGTCTCCCCCCGGCGGGACTCGCGCACCGCGTAGACCACGTGCGAGCCGCTCAGCCAGTGCTCGAGCATCCGGGGGATGAGCTCGGGCGGGTCCTGGAGGTCGGCGTCGAGCATCACGACGGCGTCGCCGCGCGCCTGGTCGAGCCCGGCGGTCAGCGCGACCTGGTGACCGAAGTTCCGGGAGAGGAGGACGACGCGGACGCGCTCGTCGCTCTCCGCGAGCCGCTCGAGGAGCGCGCGCGTACGGGCGGTCGAGCCGACGTCCACGACGACGAGCTCGAACGGCAGGTGCTCGAGCGCGGCGCAGACGCGCTCGTAGAACACCTCGATCGTCGCCTCCTCGTTGTAGGCGGGCGCAACGACGCTGAGTAGTTCGAGCTCGCGGTCCACAGGCATATGGTGCCCTATCTGGCCGCGGCGGCGACTGAGCGCGGCGTGAGCGTTGGGTTAGCGTCCCCGCAGGCGGCGCAGCCGGGGGACGAGCACGATCGCCTCGAGCGCGATCCGCGCCGACATCTTGCTGTGCCCGAGGCGCCGGTCACGGAACACGATCGGCAGCTCGACGACCCGCAGGCCGCGGAGCAGCGCGCGGTAGGTCACCTCGATCTGGAAGGCGTAGCCCTCGGAGCGCACGGCGGGGAGGTCGATGGCGCGGAGCGTGTCGGCGCGGAGCGCCTTGAACCCTCCGGTGAGGTCGCGGATCCGGACGCCGAGGACGGCGCGGGCATAGGCGCAGCCGCCGCGGGAGATCGCCCGGCGCACCGGCCCCCAGTCCTCGACGCCGCCGCCGCGCACGTAGCGCGAGCCGAGCGCCATGTCGGCGCCCTCGCGCACGGCGGCGAGGAGCCGCGGCACGTCGGCGGGGGCGTGCGAGAAGTCGGCGTCCATCTGCGCCACGACGTCCGCGCCCGCCTCGAGCGCTCGGCCGAACCCGGCGATATAGGCCCGGCCGAGGCCGTCCTTCTCGTTGCGGTGAAGGACCTCGACCTCCGGGAGCTCCGTCGCCAGGCGGTCGACGATGGCCCCGGTTCCGTCGGGGGAGCCGTCGTCGACGACGAGGATGTGGAACTCGCCGGCGTCGGCCGTCAGCTCACGGTGCACGGCGCGCACCAGGTCCTCGACGACCTCGGCCTCGTTGTAGGTGGGGATGACGACCCAGGTCCCGGGCATGCGAGCCGCGGCAGCCTACACCGGCTCTATGATCGCGCCGGGATCGGGGCGGGGGCTCGGAGGCATCGCCAAGGGGACTGGGCGTCGGGTGGCGAAGTAGCGGGGGACGGCATGGACGGCGGACGACTGACGAGAGCAACCTTCGCCCGGCGGCGCATCGCGCTGGC
>JAOPZQ010000314.1 GCA_025964075.1 Solirubrobacterales bacterium
GCCGGATCGGCCGCCGAATCCTCGGAAATACCACCAGTATTCCCTTCGGCTTCGCCGACCGCCCGGCTCGGTCCACGACCACCCCGGACGCACCGTCCTGTTTTTCAGGACCCTCCTAGGCCGCGGCGGCGGCGAGGCGCTCGGCGTCGAGCTCCACGTCGGCGGCGCACTCGGCGCCGAGCCACTTCGAGCCCCACGTGCGCATGTCGTCGATGATCGGCACGAGCGCGCGGCCCTTGTCGGTCAGCGTGTACTCGACCCTCGGCGGCACCTCCGGGAACGTGCGCCGCTCGACCACGCCCTCCTCCTCCAGCGCGCGGAGGCGGATCGACAGCGTCCGGGGGCTGATGCCCCGAAGGGAGCGCTCCAGCTCGCAGAACCGCGCGCGGCCCTCGGAAAGGTCGCGGACGATGAGGAGCGTCCACTTGCCGCAGATGATGTCCGCGGTCTGGCAGACGGGGCAGCTGGGGTCGGCAGGCATGCTCCGCATCAGTCTAGCGGCAAGACTTCACGAAGTGAAGTTATGGCTCAGACGGCGCTGGTGGACGCGACGGCGTCCGCGAGATCGTCCATCGTCGTCGCCACGCGGCCGTCGGCGGCGACGAGCAGCTTGAAGTCGTGCGGGCTCGTGGCCACGCGAAGGGCGTCCTCCATCGACACGCGCCCCGCCTGGTAGTGGCCGAGCAGCGCCTGGTCGAAGGTCTGCATCCCGTAGTAGGCGCCCTCGGAGATCACCTCGCGCAGGCGGCCGGTCTGCTCCGGGTCCATGATCATGTCGCGCACGCGGCCGGTCATCCGGAGGACCTCGACGACCGCCACCCGGCCGTCGCCGTCGGGCGTCGGCACGAGACGCTGCGAGACGATCCCGCGAAGCGTGCCGGCGAGCATGGCCCGCGCCTGCTGATGCTGGTGGGGCGGGAAGAAGTCGATGATCCGGTTGACGGACTCGGGCGCGTCCAGCGTGTGGAGCGTCGAGAGCACGAGGTGCCCGGTCTCGGCCGCCGACAGGGCGGTCTGCACGGTCTCCTCGTCGCGCATCTCCCCGATGAGGATCACGTCCGGGTCCTGGCGCAGGACCCGGCGCAGCGCGCGCTTGAACGACTCGGTGTCGAGGCCGACCTCGCGCTGGTTGACGATCGAGCGCTTGTCGGGGTGCAGGAACTCGATCGGGTCCTCGATCGTGACGACGTGCTTGGCGTAGCGCGTGTTGATCTGGTCGATCATCGCGGCCAGCGTCGTCGACTTCCCGGAGCCGGTGGTGCCGGTCACGAGGATGATCCCCCGCTCCTCGTCGGCGAGCTCCGAGATCACGGGCGGCAGCCCGAGGTCGGCCACCGAGCGGATCGAGAGCGGGATCGTGCGCATGACGAGCGAGACGAACCCGCGCTGGCGGAAGGCGTTGACGCGGAACCGGGCGAGCCCGTCGACCGCGTAGGCGAAGTCGACCTCGCCGTCGGCGCCGAACTCGGCGAGCTTCGCCGGATCGCTGAGCATCTGCCGGAGCACGCCCTCGGTGTCGTCGCCCTGGAGCGGCGCCGAGCCCGGCAGCGGCGAGAGCGCGCCGTTCACGCGGATGAGCGGAACGCTCGGGACCTTGAGGTGGAGGTCGGAGCCTTCCTGCTGGACGAGATAGCGGAGCGCGGCCGTGAGATCGAGCATCCCGGCGTCCATCGGCGTCCGCGAGGCCCGCCTTGAGCGCTCCTGGCCCGGCGGTGGACACGTGTGGAGTGCGCTCCCCGGCGGCCTATCGAGGCGGGCATGGACTACGAGCGCTTCATCACGATCGTCGAGCAGGAGGCGGGCATCGGGCGCGAGGACGCCGTGCGCGCCGCCCAGGCCACGCTGCAGACGCTGGCCGAGCGCATCGACCGGGGCGAGGCGCGCGATCTCGCCGACGAGCTGCCGGCCGAGCTGGCGCCATGGATCGCCACGACGACGCCCGCGGAGAGATTCGACCTCGACGAGTTCGTCCGCCGCGTGGCCGAGCGCGAGGGCGTCGGCGAGGCCACCGCCGAGGGCCATGCGCGCGCGGTCTTCGACGCGCTCGGGCGCGCGATCAGCCCGAAGGAGCTCTTCGAGATGCTCGCCGAGCTCCCCGTCGAGTACGCCCCGCTGCTGCCCCGCGGGCCGTACGTCGACGTCATCTCGGCCGAGCGGTTCTGGCGCCGGGTCGCCGAGCGGGCGGGGACCGACGCGGAGACGGCCCGGCGCGCGACCGACGCCGTGCTCGAGACGCTGGCCGAGCGGATCGCCGGCGGCGAGGTCCAGGACCTGATCGACCACCTGCCGATCCCGCTCCATCCCCCGCTCCGGCGTGGCCGCGACCACAGCGGCGGGAAGGCGCAGCGGATGTCGCTGGACGAGTTCCTCGACCGCGTGATGGAGCGCGAGGGCGTCGACGGCGAGCGGGCGGTCGACCACACGCGCGCGGTCCTCGCGACGCTGAGCGAGGCCGTCGGCGACGAGTTCCTCGACGTCAGGGTGCAGCTGCCGGCCGACTACGAGCCGGTGCTGACCGGCGTCAGGAGCGGGACATGACCGCCTTCCCCGGTCCCGAGCTCGAGCGCCCGCGGACGAAGGACGACGTCGCGCCCCGTCCCGAGGCCCTCGATGTGTTCGCCCGCATCGAGGGCCTCTCCGGCGAGGAGGAGCGGCTGCTGGCGATCCCGGCCGCCGAGCGCAGCCGGGCCGAGCGGGACCGGCTCCACGCGATCGCCGGCGAGCTCGACCGCATCTGGGAGCACCTGCGCAAACGGGCCGCGCGCCTCGGCCACCGGCCGGGGTCCGACCCTCAGTTCCCCTGACCGCCGCGCAGGACGGATTCGACGCCGAGGCTCGCGCGGCGCAGCGTCTCGGTCCACGCGCGGGCCAGGGCGCCGGCGGGACCGACGAGCGGCCGGCGCTCCGCCGAGAGCTCCCGCGTCGCGCGCGGCGGGTGCCCGAGCCGGTCCTCGAGCGTGACCTTCCCGCGCGCGGTGCGCGCGACCGCCTCGTCGTCGCGCGCGGAGGCCTTGCCCGCCTCGACCCAGGCGAAGCGGAACGCGAGCCCGCCGGCGAGGTAGCACGCGCTCGCGGCGTGCTGGGCGCGCGTCGTCCCGATCCGGCCGCGCGCCGCCTGCAGCGCGAGGCCGGTGCCCGTCGCCAGCTTCGCCGCCCGGAACCAGAGCGCGGGACGGCCCTGGCCGAGCACGTCGGAGGCCCGCTCGAGACGGCGGTCGTTGATCGTCGAGAGCGTGAGCTCCGCGACCATCGCCCCCGTCTCGATGGTGCTCAGGACGTGGCGCGTCGGGTGGTCGTGCGGGAGTCCGCGAGCCGAGAGGGTCAGCCGCGTCGCCGCGGCGCCGGTGGCCGTCGCGGTGGCGACGAAGATCGGGCCGAGGAAGAGCCGGCTGCGCGCCCAGATCGGGACGGCGGTCGAGGCGAGCAGGACCCCGGTGTAGGAGCCGAGGTAGCTGCCGAGCGCCGCCGTTCCCGCCCCGAGCGCCCGGGCGGCGCGCGGGCGGCCGACCACGTCGGCGCCGACCGCCGCGGCGCCGGTGGCGCTGAACGCCGCGAGGCACCAGGCGCCGAGGTTCATCGGCGAGCGCGGCTTGAAGATCCGCAGCATGTTGAGGAAGCGCGCGGGGCGGCCGAGGTCGGCGATCAGCAGGAGCGGCGCCGGCGCCACCGCTCCCAGCGCGACCTTGCGGGCGGTCGCCGCCGAGCGCTCGTCGCCGGCGAGGTCGCACGCCAGCGCCACGAACGACGACCCCGAGGCGATCCCTCCGACCCAGAAGTAGACCGGGACCTCCCAGGTCCACACCGGCGCCTTGATGAGCGGGCCCTGCACGCGTCCGGGCTCCGACCCGGAGCGCATCCGGCGGTTGGCGTCCGCCACCTGGCCCGGCGCCGGCTCGGCCTGCGCGTAGCTCGTGCGCCGGAAGAGGAACGACCACCGCATGTCACCCCAGCGGGGACGGGCGAGCGTCACGTGCGCCCCCTCGCGGGCCCGCCGCCACGACGCCGGCCCGCCGCGCTTCCCCGTCGCCGGGCGCATGTCGCGCGACTCGGAGTCGTGGTCGGCGACCCACGCGGTCCCGCGACCGGCGGTGGTGACCGGCGGCTCCTCGTCGGGCGCGACGCCGGGCGGGATGTCGAACTGCTCGGTCATCGGTGGCGCAGGAACGCCGCGGCGACGCCGGCGGCGGCGAGGAACCCGGCGCCCACCGCGGCGAGCGTCGCGGGCACGACGTTCTCCTGGACCGGCGACTCGGCCTGAGCCGGCAGGCCATAGCGCTCGGGGGGCTCCGTGAGCAGGAAGAACGCGCCGAGGCCGCCGGCGAGCTCCTGATCGGGATCGTCGCCGGCGCCGTAGAGATAGGCCCCGTCGATGCCGCGGCCGTGGAGCTCGGCGACGCGGCGGCCCGCGAGCTCGACGAGCTCCTCGTAGGGACCGAACTGGATCGAATCGGTCGGGCACGCCTTCGCGCATGCGGGCTCGAGCCCGTCCTCGAGGCGGTCGTAGCAGAGCGTGCACTTGCCGGCGCGGCCGTCCTCGGGATCGCGGTCGACGACGCCGAACGGGCACGCCGGCACGCAGTAGCCGCAGCCGTTGCAGACGTCGGGCTGGAGGACGACCGTGCCGTACTCGGTGCGGACGAGCGCGCCCGTCGGGCAGGCGTCGAGGCAGCCGGCGTTCGTGCAGTGCTTGCACACGTCCGACATGAACACCCACTCGTCCATGCGCGCGACGGCCGCGGCGACGTCGACGCCGGCGGGGAGCGACGGCGCAGCCGGATGACTCACCTGGCCTCCATCCGGGCGAGCCTGGATGGCGAGCGGAGGCCCTGGGTGAGCGCCGCCGTTCTCGAGCGCGCGCTCGGCCTCCTCGCGCAGCGCCGGCGCGGGCTCGAGCAGCTCGACGAACCGGACGTGGCCCCACGTCGAGGCGGACAGCTCGCCCGTGTGGTCATACGAGCCGCCGCGCACGAACTGCGAGCCGTCCGCGGGCAGGTCGTTCCACTGCTTGCACGCGACCTCGCACGCCTTGCAGCCGATGCACACGGACGTGTCGGTGAAGAAGCCCATCCGCTCGGCGCCGGAGCGATGGATGGCGAGCTCGGTCGGCGGCGACGCGGTGCTCACGCGCTCGTCTCCTTCGGCGCCTCGGCCAACGGGTCGTCCTCGTTCGCCGCGACG
>JAOPZQ010000316.1 GCA_025964075.1 Solirubrobacterales bacterium
TCGGGAGCTCTCCACGCAGCTCGAACGAGCGTGGCAGCTTGTACCTGGCGAGCCGCGCGGCGGCGAACTCCGCGAGCTCGGCGACGTCGAGCTCGGTGCCCGGCTTCGCGGCGACCACCGCCAGCACCTCCTCGCCGCGGACCTCGTCGGGAACGCCGATCACGGCGCACTCGAACACGCCGCCGTGCTCGTAGATGACTTCCTCGATCTCGCGCGGGTAGATGTTCTCCCCGCCGCGGATGATCATGTCCTTGGAGCGGTCGACGATGTACAGGTAGCCGTCCTCGTCGGCGTAGCCGACGTCGCCCGTGTAGAGCCAACCGTCGCGGATCGACTCCGCCGTCGCCTTGGGGTTGTTGAAGTAGCCGCGCATCACGTTCGGGCCCTTGATCGCGATCTCGCCGTACTCGCCGGGGGGAAGCACGTTCCCATCGGGCGCGACGATGCGGATCTCCTGGCCGCGGACGGGCAGCCCGATCGACCCGGCCTTGCGCTCGGCGTAGAACGGGTTGACCGAGGAGATGCACGTCGTCTCGGTCAGGCCGTAGCCCTCGAGGATGCGGATGTCGAAGCGGGTCTGGAACGCCTCGAGGAGGTCGACGGACAGCGGCGCGGCGCCGCAGATGACATAGCGCAGCGAGGTCGCGCCGCTCGGTGCGCCCTCAGCGTTCAACACCGCGGCGAGGATCGTCGGCACCGCCGAGACGCTCACCGGCCGGAGCTC
Source organism: Solirubrobacterales bacterium (assembly GCA_025964075.1). Lineage (GTDB taxonomy): Bacteria > Actinomycetota > Thermoleophilia > Solirubrobacterales > Solirubrobacteraceae > JAOPZQ01. The sequence continues at coordinate 725 of JAOPZQ010000316.1, forward strand.
GTCCACGGTCTGCCAGAAGGTCGACGCCGAGAAGCGCTCCCACATGACGACCTCGCTGCCGATCATCATCGGGATCACGCACGTGACGACCTGGGCGTTCGCGTGGAACAGCGGCAGCAGCATCCCGACGCGCTCGCCGGGGCCGAGCGGCAGGAGCTCGGCGCCCATCGCCGCGTTCACGAGCTCGTTGCGGTGCGTGAGCATCGCCCCCTTCGGCTTGCCGGTCGTGCCCGACGTGTAGAGGATCGCCGCGAGGTCGTCGAGCTCCCGCTCGGCCGCGGGCGGGCCGCCTCCTCGGCCGGCGAGCTCGTCGAGCCGGGCATCCCCGCCCTCGTCGATCGAGATCACGGCGCGCAGGCTCACGAGCGCGTCCCGCTCGGGCGCGATCACGCCCGCCCCGCGCGCGTCGGTGACGAGCGCGACCGCCTCGGAGTGGCCGAGCACGTACCCCGCCTCGGGCCCCGTGTAGGCGGGATTGACGGGCCCGAGCACGGCGCCGGCCTTGAGGATCGCCCACCACGCCTCGAGGAACTCGATGCAGTTGGGCAGGAACACGGAGACGACGTCGCCCGGCTTCACGCCGAGCTCCGCCATCCCGCCGGCGAGCTCGTCGGTGCGCGCGTCGAACTCCCCGTACGTCAGCGCCCGGTCCCGGAAGCGGACGAACGGGCGGTCGGGATCGCGGCGCGCCTGCCCACGCAGCAGGTCGGGTAGGGAACGGAGGTCGGACGCGACGTTCATGGCAGGGAGGCGGTGGCGCCGCCGTCGACGACGTAGGCGGTGCCGGAGCAGAACCCCGAGCGCTCCGAGGCGAGGAACACCGCGAGCCCCGCGATCTCCTCCGGGATCCCGAGCCGCCCCTGGAGCTGGCCGATCGCCTGCTCCATGTCCATGCCGAGCGCGCTCTCGAGCTCCGCCTTGCGATCCATCACCATGTCGGTCGCGATCCAGCCCGGGCAGATCGCGTTGACGCGAACGCCGGCGGCACGCAGCTCGAGCGCCGCGGTCTTCGTCAGCGACACGACGCCGGCCTTGGCGGCGCCGTAGTGGCCCGTCGCGGGGGAGCCGCCGAACGCCTTGATCGAGGCGATGTTGATGATCGACCCGCCGCCGTTCTGCGACATCGTGAGGCCGGCGTGCTTCGTGCACAGGAACACGCCGTCGAGGTCGACGCTCAGCACCTCGCGCCACTCCGCCAGCGGCATCTGAACGAGCGGCTTGACCGTGGCGACGCCGGCGCTCGCCACCATCACGTCGAGGGGGCCGTGCTCCGCGACCGCGTCGGCCACGAGCTTCGCCACCTGGTCCTCGTCGCGCACGTCGCAGACGACGCCCTGCGCGCCGTCCAGCCGGGAGGCCGCCGCGCGGACGCCCTCGGCGTCGATGTCGGCCAGCACGACCTGCGCGCCGGCCTCGCTCAACCGCTTGGCGATCGCGAAGCCGATGCCCTTCGCGGCGCCGGTGACGATCGCGACCTTGTTCTCCAGGATCTCGGTCATTGCTTGCTCGCGCTCAGTGCGTTGTCCATGGTGTAGTAGGAGCCGGTCACGAACGAGGCGTCGTCGGAGGCCAGGAACGCCGCGATCTCCGCGACCTCCTCCGGCGTCCCGAGGCGACCCTGCGCGACCGCGGCGAGGTCGCCGAAGTCGACGCCCGTGGCGGCCTCGAACGGCGCGACGAGCCGGTCGACCATCTCCGTCTGGATGAACGACGGGCAGATCGCGTTGACGCGGATGCCCGCCTCGCGCAACTCGATCGCGGCGGTCTGGGAGAGCCGGATCACGGCCGCCTTCGACGCCGAGTAGGCGCCGAGCAGCGGCACGCCGGCCTGTCCCGCCACCGATGACATGTTGATGATGCAGCCCTGGGTCTGCGCGAGCGCGGGAACGGCGTACTTGATCCCGTAGAAGACCCCGTTGACGTTGACCGCCATCAGCTGGGCGAACTCCTCGTCGGTCGTCTCGGGCAGCGGCTTGGCGATCTCGATTCCGGCGTTGTTGATCATCACGTCGAGGCCGCCGAACGCCGCGACGGCGTCGGCGATCGCCGCCTGCACGTCCTCGGGCTTCGTCACGTCGCAGCGCAGCGAGATCGCGTCGTGGCCGACCTCCGCGGCGGCCTGCTCGACCGCGGCGCCGTCGATGTCGGCGAGCGCCACGCGCGCCCCGCGCTCCGCGAACAGCTTCGCGATCGCGAGGCCGAGGCCGCGCCCCGCCCCGGTGATCAGCGTTCGCTTTCCGTCGAGTTCCATGACTGCTCCTCCCGGCTCAGTGGGCGACGAGCGTGCCGGCCCCGACGCGGCCGTTGACGCTACCGATCGTCGCCGCGGACGGCTGCAGGGGAACCGGGCTCACATCGCCGGAGAGGAGCGGAGCCGCAGCCAGCCCATGGGCCTGCAGCTCACCGAGCAGCTCGCGGTGCCCGAACGCCTGGCACGCCGAGGCGAACCCGACGCGGCGCGGCGCGCCGTTCGTCAGATGGTAGGCGCTGTAGGCCTGGAGCAGGCCGGTCTGCTTGTAGTTGCAGGCGCCGCGCAGCACGCAGTGCACGTGGCCGAGCGGGCCGCTCGCGTGCACGGAGTCGAGCGAGATGTTGACCCGGTGGCTCTCGCGCGGCGGCATCTCGCTGCGCACGGCGCGCGCCTGCTCGGAGAGGACGGTGAACTTCTCCTCGTCGGAGAGGTCCTTCACCTGCTCGAGCGCGGCGGCGACGATCTGGGGCACGCCCTGCATCAGCGCGCGGTCGAACAGGCCGCCCAGCACCCTCACGTTCGCGACGCGGGGGTCCCGCTTGAACCACACCGGGTGCGAGGTGCCGCCCCACGGCAGCGCGAGACCGATCTCGTGCTGGCCGGGAACGGCCAGCTCGTAGATCGTCCCGTCGGCGGGCCACTCGACGTACTCGTTCTGCTCCAGGTAGTAGGCCCTCGACAGCGCCGCGTTGACCATGATCGTCTGGGTCGAGGCGACCGTCGGCGCGCCCTTCCAGAACACGGCCACGTCGAGCGTGTGGAGCCCCGGCGTCTCCAGGCAGATGTTCGCGGCGATCTCGCCGGTCGTGTACATCTGCGCGACGCCCGGCGCCAGGAGCAGGCCGCGCTCGGCCATGCGCTCGCCGTAGGTCTCGTCGCAGGCGATCACCCAGTCCTGCTCGCCCGTCGTGTCCAGGTAGTGGCAGCCGGCGGCGATGCACGCCTCGACGACCTCCGGGCCGTACTTGGAGAACGGCCCGACGATGTTGCACACCACCTTCGCGCCGCTGAACAGCTCGGTCAGCGCCTCGACCGAGTGCTCGACGCCGGCGACGTCGTACTGCGCAGTCTCGATCCCCGGGACGTGGTCCATCGCGTCCTGGATCCGGGCGACGTTGCGCCCGGCGGCGACGAACGGCATGCTGAACTCACGCAGGTACTCGGCGACGAGCCGGCCGGTGTAGCCGCTGGCGCCGTAGACGATGACCGGCCTCGTGGTGCTCACGGTTCTCTCTCCTCAACTCGCGTGTCGTGCGAGACGGTAGGGAAGGCTCCAGCCCGTGGCGATGGGGTCTTCCAGGGATGGCGGCGGCAGGCGCTGTCGGAAGCCACCAAGACCCTCATGGCGAGTATGGCGCGTCGGCGGTGACCTGTGGATAGGAGCCCGTGCGCGGCGTCCCGGCCCCCGCGCCCCCCGGCGCCGGGTAGGCGTTCGTGCCGCGCGTGTCGAAGGAGCCCTCGAGCCGGCGGAGGAGCGCCTGCTGGCTCGGGGTGAGCACGCCGGCGGCGTTGGACGCGCTGATCGGAAGGACGATGCGGGCAACGTGCCCGATGGCGTCGAACGGCTGGAAGCTCGCCGCGTCCTGCGAGAAGAACGAGCCGATCTCCCGCGTGTAGGGAGCGAGGTAGGTGACCATCGGCCTGACCTCGCGCAGGAAGCCCTCGAGCGGCGGCACGAACTGCTGGAGCGTGCTGGCGAACGGCCGCAGGTGCTTCAGCGTCGGCGTCATCGCGGTGGCGAATGTGGCCAGGCGGTTGACCACGACCTGCCCCTCGCGCGCGGCGGGCCGCATCACCTGGACGGCGGGCACGAGGTCCTGGGTGGCGAGCCGCAGGTTCCGGACGACCGGCGTCGCGCTCGTCGCGAACCGCTCCAGCCGCGCGGCGGTCTGCTGCGCCTGGCTGAGGAACGGCGGCAGCTGGTCGAGCACGGAGCGGAGCTGGGTGTCGCGGGCGGCCACCGCCGTCGCGGCCACCTTCACCTGGCGCGTGAACGTCTGGATCCCGGCGCTGCGCTGGCCGAGCGCGCGCGTGACGGTCCCGAACGTGTCGACCAAGCCGGCGAACTGCGACCGGTCGTGGGCCAGGACCTGAGCCGCGGGGCTGCCCTGGCTCGGCAGCGCGGACATCGCCTCGAGCGTCCGGTTCAGGTTCTGGCCGCCGCCGTCGAGGCCCCGGCCGAGGCCGGACAGGGCGCGCTTGACGTCGGCCCGGCGAGCCCGGTCGAAGATCGAGAAGATCTGGTCGATCTGGGTCGCGTCCTGGGCGTTGCCGAGCCCGAGCGTGCCGCCGCTCGGCAGCGCTCCGGCCACCGGCGTGCCGGGATCGATCTCCACGTAGTTCTCTCCCGCGACGCTCTTGGCGCGGATGTACACCCTCGCGTCCCGGTAGACCGGCGCGTGGGAGTCGAGCTCGATCCCGAGCAGCGTGTTGATCTCGTCGGGTCCGTTGCCGGCGATCTTCGTGACCTTGCCGACGTTGACTCCCGCTTCGCGCACGTCGGCCTTGGGGGCGAGCGACACCGCGGAGGGGATGACCGCGTGGAGCGAGTAGTGCGATCCCGTCGGGATCAGGTTCGTGCCCGCAAGCGAGAAGTAGTGCACGGCGAACGCGAAGCACGTGCCCAGGAAGGCGAGCAGCCCGACAGCGCGGATGCGTTGCTGGCGCGTCACTTCCGCGGCGCGCCCGGTGCGCAGCTCTTTCCGGCGCGCTGGCTCGGCTCCAGCCCGTCGATGGTCTGCCCGCGCGCCACCACGCCCTGCGTGTCCGAGAACTTCATCAGCGACAGCGTGTTGGCGAAGAACTTCTGCAGCGCGAGCTCGCACGGGACGACCTCCGCGGTGACCCGGTCGAGCCGCGGCGCCTGGGGCGCGAGGAGCGAGAAGTCGTTGCGCAGGCCGGCGACGGTCGGCTTCAGCTGGGTCACGAGCGACGTGAGCGCGGGGAGCGGCTTATGCAGCGCCGTCAGGGCCGGCAGCGCGCTGACGCTGAAGCTCTTGAGCGCGTTCAGGCCGGCGGGCAGGGCCGCCGCGCTCCCCTTCAACCGGTCGAACGCCGGGTCGAGCTGGTCGGCGGCGCCCCGCAGCGCGGTGAAGGCGGGCAGCAGCTGGCGCAGCGTCGGCGGGAACTCGAGAAGCACCCGGGTCAGCGACGCGTTCTGATTGCCGATCGCGGCGAACGTCCGCGCGCCCGCCCCTACGAGCGTTCGCAGCTGCGTGTCGCGGCTGCCGAGCTCCTCCGTCATCAACCGGAAGTTGTGGACGAGCCGCCGCGTCTGGACCTGACGGGTGGCCATCGCGCCGGTCAGTCGCTTCGCGGCCTGGAGGAACGGCGCGAGCTCGACGAGCGCGGCCCGGAAGTCCTGTCCGTGATCGCCGAGGCCGCGACCGATCTGGTCGGTCGCCTCCGCCAGGCGCAGGCGGGTGTCGGCGTCGAAGGCATTGAGGACGCGGCCGATGTCGACGGGCACGACCGTCCGCTCCGCCGGCAGGATGTAGTGGGAGGTGAGCTTGCCGGCGGACGGGGTGCCGCGGCTCTCGACGTTCAGGTACAGGTCGTCGAGCGGCGTCTTCGGGCGCAGGCGCAGGCGCGCGTTGCGGTACAGCGGCGCGTAGCCGCCCTTGAGCGTGAGGGTCAGCACCGGGCGGCCGTTCGCGAGGCTCGCGCCGGTGATCTCGCCGACGGGGATGCCGGAGAGGCGCACGACCTGCTTGCCCGGCACGACGCCCTTCGCGTCGTCGACGGCCACGCGCACGGTGTAGGAGCTGTCCCACGGCATGTTCAGGCGCAGCCCGTTCGCGAGCACCACGACCGCGCCGATCGCGGCCGCGGCCAGGACCAGCAGCGCGACGAACCCGCCGCGCGAGCGCCGGATCTCGAGCACGATCCTGCCGCGGCCGAGCTTCATCCCGTCCCTCCGGCCTTGTTGCCGAACCAGCCCCGGGCGAGCACCGAGACCGCCTTCGGGCACAGTGCCCGCGCGCGCGGCAGCGCGCTCCGCGCGCACGCCTGGTTCAGCTGGCTGGCCATCGGCGGCGACATGAGGAAGCTGTTCGTGCCCGGCGGGACGGTGAAGCGGATCCGGTAGCCGACCGAGTCGTACTCGCCGGCGGCCGCCGAGAGCGCCGACCAGAAGGGCCCGACCGACTCGTAGGTGGCGAGCCTGGTGCCGGGGTCGGGCGTCCGGAGCCACGGCAGGATGCTGTCCAGCAGCCGGCCGACGGTCGGGTCGAGGCCGTGCATCAGGGCGACGCCGCTCGGGCTCGCCTGCCGCAGCGCGTCGAACGTCGGGCCGCCCTGCTGCAGCAGCGGCCTCAGGTCGTGGAGCACCGTCTCGGTCTGGGCGAGCGCCGGGGTGGCCGCGCGCGCGGCGGGGCCGAGGACTCGCGCGCCGGGACGGAGCTTCGTGACCAGCGGATCGAGGTGCCCGAGCGTCGTCCGGAGCCGGCCCATGGTCGTGTACGTCGACCGCAGGGAGGCCGGCGAGAGCTGAATCGTCTGGCCGAGCCGCTGGCGCTGGGCGTCGGTCACCGCCAGCGTCCGGTCGGCGCTCGTGACGAGGTCCTGCAGGCCGAGAGCGTCGTCGAGACCCTGCACGGTCTTCGCGGTCGAGGCGACCAGGCCCCGCAGGTCCCCGGTCTGCTCGCCGAGCGCCGGCTGCAGCCCGCGGTCGACGGTCTGCAGCGCGGGGCCGAGCGCGTCGAGCGTGCGTCCGGTCCCGGCCGGGTCTCCGAGCGTGCGCCGCAGGCCCTTGAGCACGTTGCGCTGCGCCTGCGCCGTGGAGCCGGCATAGGTCTGCAGCAGCTGGTCGAGCTCGGCCTGGTTCGACGTCCGGCCCGCGGGGATCGAGCCACGCAGCGCCGGCGCCGCCGCGGACCCCGGGTGGAGGTCGACGTACATCAGGCCGCCGAACAGCGTGCGCCAGCGGATCTGCGCCGAGGCGTCGGTGTGGAGGTGGATCTTGCCGTTCGAGAGCCGCATCACGACCTTGGAGGTCCGGTACGGATCGCTGCCCGCCTCGACGCGGTCGACCCGCCCGACCTCGACGCCGTTCACGCGCACGACCGTCCGGGTGGACACCTGGTTGGCGGCGGCGAATTCGGCGGTCACGACGTGCCCGCCCTTCGGCACGAGCGGGATGTGGCGCAGGGCGGCGCTGAGGAGCGCGATGACGATCACCGCGATCACGACGAACCCGATCGCCACCGGGTGCGACCGGTGCTTCGCCGGCACGATGTCGAAGCGGCGGCGAAGGCCGGACCGGGCGCTCATCGCAGCCGCTGCTTCGTCGCGGTGCAGGGAGCGGGGTAGGTGTCGTGCACCTGGCTGCCGTACTGCGGGGCGTCGGCTTCGAGCTCGGTGAGCGCGCGGACCGCGACGACGCGGAGGCTGTTCAGCGGACCGAGTCCGGGCTCGCCCGCGGCGAGCGGGCCGGCGCCGGTGGCGACGCCGAAGCCGAGCGTGCTGCGCCAGTTGCGCGCGAAGTCGAGCACGTCGCAGGAGTGCTGGCCGAGGGCGACCAGCTCCGGGAGGCTCTCGTGGAGGGCGTCGATCGCCGGGCTGATCACCGGGTTGACGGTGCCGAGGAAGCCGAGGGTGCTCGGCACGGCGGCCGACAGGTTCTCGAGCGCCGGCTTCGTGCCCACGAGCGCGGGGCCGGCGTCGCGCAGCAGGGCGCTCGCCGCCCTCAGCGCCGCGGGAGCGGGACCGGTGAGCGCGATCGCCGCGCGCGCGAGCCCCGCGGTCTGGGCGAGCAGCGGTGTGGACGCCTTCAGCCCGCGCCGCAGCGACTCGAGGCTGGCCGGCGCGACGTCGAGCGCCTGGTGGACCTGCGTGCTCTTGTCGACGAACGCCTGCAGCACCTTCGCCTCGGGCGCGAAGCCGCTCGCCAGGTCGCCGCGCACGGGGTCATAGGCCCGGGCCAGCAGCTCCGCCGCGGGGACGAAGCGTGCCGCGGCGCCGCCGCGCGCGACCACGCTCCCGGTGGCCGTCCCGACGTTCCCCAGGAACTTCGGGGCGACGGTCAGCATGTGGTTGATGTCCTGTCCGCGGCCGAGGAAGCCCTCGCCGAGGCCACGCACCGTCGTCTGCAGGCGCAGCCGCGTGGGCTTGTCGAACGCCTGCAGGACGGTCAGCAGGTCGACCGCGGTCGAGGTCTGCTTGGCCGGCAGCGTCGAGCCGCTCGCCAGCGTGCGCCCGTGATGCCCCGGGATCAGCTCGACGAACTTCGCTCCGAGCAGCCCGTTCAGGCGGATCCGCGCCCGCGTGTCGGAGCGCAGCGGCTTCGCGCCGGGGTAGAGCGCCATCCGCACGACCGCGTGGCCGCCCTCGAAGCTCGAGCCTGTCACCTGGCCGACGTGGCGGCCCGCGATCCGCACCTGCGAGAGGTCGGCGATCTCGGAGGCGTTGTCGAACCGCGCGTCGAGGTCGTAGTAGGAGAGCAGCGGCACGCCGCGCGGCGCGACGATCGCGATCAGCGTGAGCCCGACGAGCAGGCCGACGGACAGGAGCGCCGCGACCACGATCGTGAACGGGGACGGGATGTGGCTGACGGGGCGGTTGAAGCGGCCCATCATTTGAGGAGGAAGTCGAGGAGGCTCTGGACGCCCTTCACCGGACCGGAGGTCAGCTGCGGCAGGGTCGGCGCCGTGGGCGCGATCGGGGTCGCCGGCTTCGTCGCCGGCGGCGAGGCCGTCAAGGCCTTCGGCGCGGTGGCGTGGGTGGGCGCGTTCGTCCCGCCGGCCTTGGCGTTCGTCGCCGCGCCCAGCAGCGGCAGGAGCGAGGTGAACGTGTCCGCGCCGACGGTCAGGCCGAAGCGGAACACGTGGCTCCCCGCGTCCCGCGCCTGGGTCGCTCGGGCCCAGCCCTCGGTGACTCCGAGGACGTCGGGGGCGCCCTGGTCGAGCGTCTTCGTCACCGGGTCGAAGCTGGTCGCGAACGTCGCGAGCTCCGTCGTGAGTGGACGAAGGCGCGCGACGACGGGGGCGCCGCGCGTTCCCAGCTTCTGCAGCGTCGGCGCGACCTGGCGGATGACGTCGAGCGTCGGCCGCGCGCTCGCGTAGAACTTCGGCA
>JAOPZQ010000394.1 GCA_025964075.1 Solirubrobacterales bacterium
GGCGTGCCCGGCGACCGCGCGGCCGTGGGCCGCCGCCCGCGCGTCCTCGGCCCCGAGCCGGACCTCGGGCAGGAACCCGAGCGCGTCCGCCAACGGCACGATGCGCCCGAGATCGGCGTCGGCGACCGCGAACGCCCCGATTGCGGTGCGCCGGAGCGCCGTGCAGTAGGCGTCGCCGAGGTCGGCGATCAGGGACCGCACGTACGTCCCGCTCGAGCACCGGATCCGGAACGCGCGCCGATCGCCCTCGCGCCATTGCTCGGCGAACTCGTGGACGGCGACCACGCGCTCGGGCAGCTCGACGGCCTCGCCCCGGCGCGCCAGCCGGTAGGCGCGTTCGCCGCCGACCTTGACGGCGGAGTAGGCGGGCGGGCGCTGGCGGACCTCGCCGACCGGGAGGTCGAGGTCGCCGGCGGGAACGACGCCGGTCTCGGCGATCTCCCCCTCCGGGTCGCCGGTGGTCGACACGGCGCCGAAGCGCGCCTCGACCTCGTAGGTCTTGGGGAGCGCCATGAGGAAGCGCTGCACGCGGGTCGCCCGGCCCACGAGGACGAGCAGCAGGCCCGTGGCGAACGGGTCGAGCGTGCCCGCGTGGCCGACCTTGACGCCCCGGCCGAGCGACCGGCGAACCTGCGCCACCACGTCGTGCGACGTGATCCCGGCGGGCTTGTCGGCGAGGATGACGCCGTCGCCGGCGATGACGCTACCGCTGGTCGACGAGCACGCGGTGCGCCAGCGCGCGCAGGACCTTGCGCTCGACCGTCGGGTACTTGTCGAGGACGTGATTGAAGTTCTGCTGCGTCAGGACGAAGAACCGCAGCGGGGTCTTCGCGGTGACCGTGGCGGTCCGCGGCACCGAGTCGATCAGCGCGATCTCGCCGAAGAACTCGCCCGGTCCGAGCGCGCGGATCCGCCGGCCCTTCCGCCTGACCTCGGCCTCGCCCTCGAGGATGACGAAGAACTCGCTGCCGCTCCGGCCCTCCTTGCACAGGACCGTGCCGGGTTCGACGTCCATGTCCTCGGCCTGCCGCGCGAGCTCGACGAGCTCCTTCTTCGCGAGACCCTGGAAGAGCGTCGCGCGCCTCAGCGCATCGACCTTCGTGTCATGACTCGCTCGCCTCACCCGACCGAACACTAACCCCGAACGCGATCGATCGCCAGCGGCAGGCGCAGCAGCCGATCAGAGCTGCGCCGCCACCTCGCCGCGGAGGAACTCGACGAGCTCCTCCCACGAGAGCGAGGTGTTGAAGCCCGCCGCCTGGCGGTGCCCGCCGCCGCCCTGGGCGCGGGCGATGCGCGAGACGTCGATCCGGTCGTCGCTCGAGCGCAGCGAGACCTTGCGGTTGCCGCGCTGGTCCGCGCTCAGGCGGTCGCGCACGAGGGCGGCGACCGCGGTGCCCTCGACCGAGCGCAGGTGGTCGATCACGCCCTCCGAGTAGTTCTCCTCGGCGCCGGCCTGCGCGAAGTCCTCCACCGAGAGGCGGGTGAGCGTGAGCCGGCCGCCGTCGTAGCGCTCGACCTTCGCCAGGCCGCGCGCGAGCAGCGCGAGCTTTCCGTACGGGATGCCCTCGTAGATCCGCTGGTAGATCGAGTGGACGTCGACACCGGCCTCGATCAGATCGGCCGCCATCTCGTGCGCGCGGCGGCCGGTGTTCTCGTACATGAACTTGCCCGTGTCGGTGACGAGGCCGACGTACAGCGCCTCGGCGATCGTCGGGGTGCGCTCGACGCCGAGGCCGCGCATCAGGTCCCAGACGATCTCCGCCGTGCACGAGGCCTCGGGGACGACGTGGTTGACCGTCCCGAAGTACGTGTTGTCGTGATGGTGGTCGATGTTGAGGATGTGCGCCTCCTCGCGCTTCACGGCCGCCACCGGGTTCCGATCGATGTTCCCGCAGTCGAGGAAGACGACCGTGCGCTCCGCGAGGTCGTCGGGCACGATGGAGACGAGCCCGGTGAGCGTGAGGAACCGGTACTCGTAGGGCAGGGGGAACTCGTCCGGGGCGACGTACATGACCGAGTCGGCGCCCTGAGCGGTAAGGATCTCCTGCATGGCGATCAGAGAGCCGAGCGCGTCCCCGTCCGGATTCTCGTGCGTCAGGAGGAGGAACTTCCGGCCTTCGCGGAGCTCGCGGAGCACCGCGTCGCGCGAGGCGGAGGCTCCGTTCTGGCCGGTCACTCCTCGCCCTCCTGGAGGATCTCGGTGATCCGCATCCCGCGCTGGACGGAGTCGTCGAACGCGAAGTCGAGCGCCGGCGTGTGCTTGAGGCGCAATTCGCCCGCCACCCGGCGCTGGAGGTAGCCGTGCGCCGAACGCAGGCCCACGAGGCTGTCGTCGCGCTCCCCGTCGCTGCCGAGCACGGAAACGTAGACCGTCGCATGGCGCAGGTCGGGTGAAGTCTTGACGGCGGTCACGGTCACGAATCCCACGCGTGGGTCCTTCAATCCCTGAGTGATCGCATCCGACAGGACGGCCCGTACCGCCTCGTCAACGCGACGCATTCGACTCCCCTCGCCCATCCTAGTGCTCAAGGTCCCTCAACGATTTCACGTGGCGCTCCACCCACGCTTCTTCCGGATAACGGTCGATCACGAACCGCTCGACCCGGTCGACGGCGGTCGTCAGCGTGCCCAGGGAGCCGCTCGTGAGCGCGGCCGTGAGCGTCGCCCGCTGCCAGCTGTCCTGGTGGCCGACCTCGGCCACCGCGGCGCCGAGGCGGCCGCGGAGCTGGGACTTCAGCGAGGAGATCTCCTTGCGCTTGCCCTTGAGGTCCGCGCCGCGCGGGAAATGCAGGTGGATCACCAGCAGCGCGACGTAGGCCGAGTCGGCCGTGGACATGGGTGAGCCTACGAGGAGGAGGCGAGCTCGCGCTCGACCGTGCGCGTCGCGTAGACCTCGAGCTCGTCGCCTTCCTTGACGTCGGCGTAGTCGCGCAGGACGATGCCGCACTCGAAGCCGGCGGCGACCTCGCGCACGTCCTCGTTGAAGCGCTTGAGCGAGGCGATCTCGCCGTCGTAGACGATCGTCCCGTCGCGCAGCAGGCGCACCTTCGACCCGCGCGTGACCTTGCCCTCGGTGACGTAGGAGCCGGCGATCGTGCCGACGCGCGACGCGCGGAAGATCTGGCGGATCTCGACGTGGCCGAGCGTGTCCTCGACCTCCTCGGGCTCGAGCATCCCCTCGAGCGCCGCGTGCAGGTCCTCGAGCGCCCGGTAGATGACCGTGTAGGAGCGGATCTCGACGCCCTGGCGCTCGGACGCGTGGCGGGCGTCGCCGACCGGGCGGACGTTGAAGCCGAGGATGACCGCGTCGGTCGCCGCCGCGAGGTCGATGTCGGACTCGGTGATGCCGCCGACCGCGCTGCGCACGACGTTGACCGCGACCTCGTCCTGGGGCAGGCGGGCGATCTCGTCCTCGATGGCCTCGAGCGAGCCGGCGACGTCGGCCTTCAGGACCAGGTTCAGCTCGCGGGCGCCCGAGGCGAAGATCTCCTCGAGGCTCATGCGGCGGCGCTGGCGGCGGGCGATCTGCTCGGTCTTCAGGCGGTTCGCGCGCTCGTTCGCGAGCTGGCGCGCCTTGCGGTCGTTCTCGACGGCGTGGACGAGCTCGCCGGCGTCGGGGACGTCCTCGAAGCCGAGGACCTCGACCGGGTCGCCGGGCACGGCCTGCTTGACCCGCGTGCCGCGGAAGTCCTGCATCGCGCGGACGCGCGCCATGTACGGGCCGGCGACCAGGGAGTCGCCGGTGTGGAGCGTGCCGCGGCTGATGAGGACCGTCGCCACCGGGCCGCGGCCGGGATCGAGCTTCGACTCGATCACCGTTCCCGACGCGTCGGTGTGCGGGTTGGTCTTCCGCTCGAGCACCTCGGCCATGATCAGGATGGTGTCGAGCAGGTCGTCGAGGCCCTGCTTGGTCTTCGCGGAGACGTCGACGAACTCGGTGTCGCCACCCCACTCGACCGGCTGCAGGCCCTTGCCGGCGAGCTCGGAGCGGACGCGCTCGGGCTGCGCGCCCTCCTTGTCGATCTTGTTGACCGCGACGAGCATCGGCACGTCGGCCGCCTTCGCGTGGTCGATGGCCTCCTCGGTCTGCGGCTTCACGCCGTCGTCGGCGGCGACCACGATCACGGCGATGTCCGTGACCTTCGCGCCGCGGGCGCGCATGGCGGTGAACGCCTCGTGGCCCGGGGTGTCGAGGAAGGTGATCGACTTCTCGTCGTGGTGCACCTGGTAGGCGCCGATGTGCTGGGTGATGCCGCCGGCCTCGCCGGCCACCACCTCGGTCGAGCGGATCGCGTCGAGCAGCGACGTCTTGCCGTGGTCGACGTGGCCCATGATCGTGACGACGGGCGGCCGCTCGACGAGGTCCTCGGCGGCGTCCTCGAAGACGATCTCCTCTTCGGTCTCGTCCGCGGCGTGGACGATCTCCACGAGCTTCTCGAACTCCTCGGCGAGGACCATGATCGACTCGTCGGGCAGGGTCTGCGTGAGGGTCGCCATCTCGCCGAGCTGCATGAGCTTCTTGATGACCTCGGGCACGGGCACGCTCAGGTACTCGGCGACGTCCTTGACCGTCGAGCCCGAGTTGACCCTGATCAGGTCCCGGGTCTCGTCGACCTTCGGGCCCTCGGCGAGCGCGGCGGCCGCCTGCTCCTCGTAGGCGCGGCGACCACGGCGGCCGCGACCGCCCCCGCGGCGCGGGCGCTGCTGCTGG
>JAOPZQ010000398.1 GCA_025964075.1 Solirubrobacterales bacterium
GCTGCCTCCGGCGATGCCGGCGACGATCCACGCGACGAAGCACGGGAAGGAGAAGTCGGTGACGCTGAACGCGCTCACCACCAACCAGGCGATCCCGACCGCACAGGCGGCCATCCGCCAGGGGACGAGCTCGGGTGGGCCGCGCCGGAAGATCGCGCCGCCGAACGCCGCGAGCACCCCCCACAGCCACAGGCCGCCGCCGAGGAGACCGAGCTCCGCCGCGTTCGAGAGGAACACGTTCGGCACTTCCTTGGTCGTGTCGACCGATTGGAGCGAGTAGTCCTTGCCGTCCTTGAAGTACGGCCCGCTCTTCTGCTTGAACGAGTACCACCCGAAGCCGAGCAGCGGCTTCGCCTTCAGCATGTTGACGGCCGCGCTGTCGGACCCCTGCCGGGCGTACACCGTGGCCTGGTTGCTCGCGCGGTTGAAGACCTTCTTCCTCAGTCCCGGCGAGACCACGAGGGCGCCGCCGAGCCCGATGATGCAGGTCAGGCCGATCGGAAGCAGGTACGGACGGAGCTGGCGGAACAGCAGCATCGTCACGATCACCCCGGCCCCGGCGCCGAGCCAGGCGCCGCGGGTCAGGGTGAGAAGCACGCCGAGCACCAGGAGCGCGGCGACGCCGCCCGCCAGCAGGCGGGGCCAGCCCCGCCAGCGTGCGTATCCCAAGCCCGCGAACACGGCGCACTGGAACATGGCCAGGCCGTTCGCTTGCGACTCCACGAACGGTCCCCGGGCACGGCCGAAGTTGTCGCCGAAGTTCGGATTGGCGATGTAGCGCGGCCACACGAGGCCATAGGCGTGGGCCGTCTCCAGCAGGGCCAGGATGCCGAGGTACGCGCCCAGCGCGACCATGAACGCGATGAGGATCCCCTGCTGGCGCTTCGTCCGGAACAGCACGGGCGCGACGAAGAACAGCGCGAACGAGAGCAGGCCGAACCGGTCGGTCATCGTGTAGAACGCCTCCGTCTTCAGAAGCGTCCCCGTGCTCAGCGCGGAGAGGATCACGTACACGCCACCGATGGCCAGCAGGGCGTGGACCGGGCGGAACTCGAGGTTGGGCCGGATCCGGGCGCCCGGCATCCGGAGGATGAGCACCAACAGGGCCGCCGGGATGAGGATCCGGTGCGGCGAGATCGGGAGGCCGATCTCGTGGGCCTGCAGGGGCGTCGTCACGAGCGCGATCGAGACGATCCACACAGGATCGACGCGCCGCGCGGCGCGCAGCACGAAGATCATCGCGATGAACTCGAGCAGCGCGACGAAGAAGTTCGTGAGGATCGTGGCGTGGCCGAACAGCGCGCCGGCGACCATCGCAGGCTCCCCCGGAGGGGCTACTCCGCCAGAGCGGCTTGCCGCTGCCCGTAGTTCCGCGTGACCGCGAGCGACAGGCCGATGACGAGCCCGGCGACGAGCGCGGCCAGGAGGATGATCACGGCCTTGGAGCCACGGTCGCTCGTCGCCTTGTTCGCCGGCGCGATCACCTGCACGAGGTTCGAGCCGGAGTGGCCACTGGCGGCGCCGTTGTAGATCTGCAGGGCGGTGAGCTGCTTGCCCTTGTCGACGTCGTACGCGGCGGCGGCGTTGAGGTACTGCTGCTTGAGGCCGCGCGCATTGGGGTTCCTGAACAGCCTGGACCGCAGCGTGTCCGACGTCAGCTTCGCGGCGCTCGCAACCAGCGAGATCTTGTTGTAGGCCGCGAGCGCGTCCCGTTCACCGGTGCTGGCGGAGTTGAAGTTGGCGATGTAGCTGCTCAGCTGCCGTGAGGCGGCGTTCGTCAGCGCGATCGCCTTCGCCGGCGTGTCCCCCTTGCCCTCGACGACGAAGATCGGCGACAGCGCGACCGCCGAGCCCGAGAGGTTGTCGATCACCTGCTTCCGAGGCAGGTGCAGCTGCGTTGCCACCGGGTTCACGACTCCGTCGGCGGTCACCACCCTCGCGTAGGCGGTCGCGAGGCCCTGGGCCGCATACACGAAGCCCGGCACGCCCTGCGTGGAGATGTTGAGGCTGCCGATCGTCAGGCGGGCCTGGGCCGAGTACACGGGCGTCCGTCCGAAGGCGAGCACGCCGGCGATGGCGAGCGCCACCGCGACCGGCGTCAGGACCAGCAGCCAGTACCGGCGCAGGACGTAGTACAGGTTCGTCTCGGAGAAGACTGGTGGGGCGGACGTTGACATAGAGAAGAGGAGCGCGCTTCCCGCTGCGCGGACGCGGATGATACGCAGATAGAACGACGGACCGCGTCGGTTCTTGCGTTGCGTGAATCCGACGCTAACGGACCGCGACGAGCGACTTCGGGACGCCGGCGAGCCGCTCGCGGACGATCGTCGAGCCGGGGAAGTAGAAGCCGAGCTCTGCCGCCGTGAGCAGCTCGATCGACAGGATGCCGCGCATCGTGTGGTAGACCGGGACCTCGCCGAGAGCCGCTCCGGTCTCCGCGGGGAAGACGTCGCCGGCGTGGCTCGGCGCGGGCCAGTCCCAGTAGGACATCGCCCGGCGGATGTGACCGACGGGCCAGCGGCGGATCACCCGCGCCCGGACCCCCGCGGGCAGGAACTGCGCGCCGGGGAACAGCATGTGGGGCTCGAGCGGGAAATAGCGGTTCGGCGTCTGGATCCAGTGGTGCTCGCCGAGCGCGTGGACGGAGTCGGCGAACGCGACCCGGCGCGTGTGTCCTCCCACGTGCTCGATGACGGAGTTGCTGAACACGAGATCGAAGCGCTCGTGGCGCAGCTCGTCCGGAAGGTCGCACGCGTCGCCGGCGACGTTGCGCACCCATCCGAGGTCGGCCGCCAGCTCCTGGGACCGCGCGGCCTGCCACCCGACGTTCACCGTCACCAGCTGGGCCGGCCGCAGCGGGGCCTCGAGCCACGCCTGGAACTCCCCGCCGAGATCGACGACGCGCATCTCCGGCAGCTCGGGGAAGCGCTCGGCCAGCATCTTCAGCCGTCGGCCGCGCGCCCAGCCGCCGAGCGACCGCCGCGCGCCGCCGGCCGTTGCCCACGCGGTGATGGCGTCCGACATCGCCGGGGAGTGTAGGTGCGGCGCCGCCTACCCGTCGCGGGCGGTGCGGCGCCAGGCCGTGGGCCCGCGGCCGCTCAGGAGGCGGCCGTAGATGCCGAGCTTGCGCGCGACGAGAGCCGGGGCGGCCGCCAGGGCCAGGAAGACGCTTCGCGGGGCCCGCACGACCGCGAGGCCGCCGAGGACGTAGACCACCTGGCCGCCGGCGCTGGCCGCGAGGAGCCGCAGCGTCGTGCGGTCGCGCGACGCGACCGCCGCGAGTGCGAGCGCGGCGTGGGCCGCGAGCGAGAGCGACTGCGGCGGGACGAGCTGCTCGAGCGCGGCGTGCAGCCGCTGCGGGTCTCGCCGGCTGACGCCGTGCACGGCGAGGCGCGGCACCCAGCGGCGGACGATGTCGACGCGGCCTCCTTCCCAGCGGAGCTGCTGGTCCCGGACTGCCTGGCCGCCGACCGGCATCGGCGACGTGACCTGGGCCTCGGGAGCGAACGCGACGATCGCGCCCGCGTCGACGAGCTCCAGGTGCTGCTCGGCGTCCTCGGCCAGGGAGCGCGCGACCCAGGGCACCCGCGCGAGGAGATCGCGGCGGAAGGCCATGCCGGTGCCGAACAGGCCGCACGAGAGACCGAGCGCCGACTTGCCTCGCGGCCGGAGGACGTTCACCAGGGCGAAGCCGGCGTAGCGCAGTGCCGTGGCCGGAGAGTCGTCGGGGTTGCTCACGGTGTAGGCCACCTGCACCGCCGCGGCGCCCGCGGCGAGCCGCGAGCCCATCGCGGTGAGCAGATTCGGCGACGGGAGGCAGTCCGCGTCGACGAGGGCGATCGCCTCGACGTCCGGGCGAGTCGGGAGCGCGCGGTCGAGCGCCCACGCGATCGCCGCCCCCTTGCCCCGGTGCTCCGGGTCGTCGCGGACGAGCACGGTGGCGCCCGCGTCCCGGGCGATGTCGGCGGTCGCGTCGGTGCAGTTGTCGGCGATGACGAGCAGCTCGTAGCGGTCGGGCGCGTAGTCCAGCGCCCGCAGCGCGGCGAGCGTCGAGCCGAGACCGGCCTCCTCGTCGTGGGCCGGCACGAGGACGAGGAACGCCGGGGCGACCGCCGCCTCCGGGGCGGCGCGCGGGCGGCGCGCGGCGGCCGCGACCAACAGCGTCAGGAGATAGGCGCTGCTCAGCGAGAGAGCGCCGGCAGCGGCTCGAAGCACCGGCGGCAGTGTACGAGCCGCCGCGCGCGGGAGCCGATCGCCGGTACGGTGCCGAGCCGATGGCGGCCCGCATCGACCTCATGGGACTTCCGCTCGACCCCGTCGACACGACGACCCTCCTCGATCGCGTCTTCGAGGCGCTCGCCCGCGAGCGGGGCGGCTGGGTCATCACCCCCAACCTCGCTCATCTGCATCGGTTCGTGGCCGACCCCACGGTGCGGCGCTTCTACGCCGACGCGGATCTCGTCGTCGCGGACGGGATGCCGCTGGTGTGGGCCTCGCGGCTGCAGCGCACGCCGCTCCCCGAGCGGGTTCCCGGCTCGGGGCTGATCTTCCCGCTCTGTGACCGCGCGGCCGCGGCGGGCGCTTCGATGTTCCTCGTCGGCGGCGCTCCGGGCGCGGCGGAAGGCGCGGCCGCGAAGCTCACGGCGCGCTATCCCGGGCTCGAGATCGCGGGGATCGATCCGCTACCCGACTTCTCCGAGACCGACGGCCAGATCGATGCGCTCACCGAGCGCATCCGCGCCGCCGACCCGGCGATCGTCGCGGTGTGCCTCGGCGCCCCGAAGCAGGAGCGGCTGATCGAGCGTCTGCGTCCCGCGCTTCCGCGGGCGTGGTTCTTCGGCCTCGGGATCACGCTCTCGTTCGTGCACGGCGACGTGCCTCGCGCCCCGACCTGGATGCAGCGGACCGGGCTCGAGTGGACCTACCGGCTGCGCCGCGAGCCCCGCCGCCTCGCGCGGCGCTACCTGCTGGAGGGCGTGCCGTTCGGCGCGCGGCTGATGGCGCACTCCGCGCGCCGGCGGCTCGCCGCCGGCTGCGGCCGGCGTGCCGGTCGATGGGGCCCGAGCTAGCCGAGCGGCCAGAACCCGAGCTCGCTCCGGCGCTCGGGATCGCGCACGATCGCCGCCGCCTCGGCCCGCGAGTGCACGCCGAGCTTGCGGAACGCCGTCATCAGGTGCGACTTCACGGTGCTCTCCGAGAGGAACATCGTGCGGGCGATCTCGACGTTGTGGAGACCCCCGGCCACGAGCTCGAGTGCCTCCAGCTCGCGGCCCGAGAACGCGACCGGGCCGAGCGCCTCCCGCTCCGCCGCGGGCACGCA
>JAOPZQ010000418.1 GCA_025964075.1 Solirubrobacterales bacterium
GGCGTGCCAGGTGTCGCGGCGCGCAAGCCCGGTGGCGTCGCTGAGCGCGAGGGCGCGGGCGAGGACGGGCTGGGCGAGCCAGCGTTCGCCCGCGCGCAGCCGGTCGGGGTAGATCGGCAGCCGGGGAGCGAGGCGCAGGCCCCGCGCCTCGGTGGCCTCGCGCAGCGAGTCGAGCTCGGGCCACGGCGCCTCGGGGTTGACGTGGTCGGGCGTCACCGGGGAGACGCCGCCCCAGTCGTCGATGCCGGCGTCGAGGAGCTCGGGGAAGCGCTCGTCGCTCAGGTTCGGCGGCGCCTGGATCGCGACGTCGTCGGGCATGATCAGCCGCGCCGCGGCGATCGTCCACTGGAGGTCGGCCAGGGTCGGCTCGGGCGCCCGGGCCATCTTCGTCCCCGGCTTCGCGCGGAAGTTCTGGACGATG
The DNA here is from genome assembly GCA_025964075.1 of Solirubrobacterales bacterium. Taxonomy (GTDB): domain Bacteria; phylum Actinomycetota; class Thermoleophilia; order Solirubrobacterales; family Solirubrobacteraceae; genus JAOPZQ01. Next base: position 422 of record JAOPZQ010000418.1, read on the forward strand.
ATCTCCTGGACGTGCCCGTGACGGGCGTGGACGTCGCGGATCGCCAGGAGCGCCTCGATCCGCTCGCGCCGCGTTTCGCCGATGCCGATCAGGATGCCCGTGGTGAACGGGACGCGGGCGCGGCCGGCGTCCTCGAGCGTCGCGAGGCGCAGGGCCGGTTCCTTGTCGGGCGAGCCGTGGTGGGCATGGCCGCGCTCCATCAACCGGTCGCTCGCGGTCTCGAGCATGATCCCCATCGAGGCGCTGACCGGCCGCAGCGCCTCCAGGTCCGAGAGCGTCATCACGCCCGGGTTGAGGTGGGGGAGGAGCCCCGTCTCCTCGAACACGCGCTCGGCGGCGTGGCGCAGGTAGTCGAGCGTCGAGGCGAAGCCGAGCGCGTCGAGCTCGGCGCGGGCGACGCGATAGCGGAGCTCAGGCTTGTCGCCGAGCGTGAACAGCGCCTCGCTGCATCCGGCGCGGGCCCCGGCCCGCGCGACGTCGAGCATCTCCTCGACGGTCATGTAGGCGGCCTCGCCCGGGCGCGGCGGCCGCGCGAACGTGCAGTAGTGGCAGACGTCGCGGCACAGCTTCGTCAGCGGGATGAAGACCTTCGGCGAGAACGTCACGAGATGGCCGCTGCGACGCTCGCGCACGGCACGCGCGGCGCTCAGCAGCTCCGGAAGGGAAACGCCGGCGTCCGCCTCGGCAAGGGCCAGGGCCGCATCGGCGTCGAACGGGGTGGTCGACGTGGGCATCACCGTTGTCTACACAACAGCCTACGGAAGTAGGTCGGCCGGCGGTGGGCGCGAACGTGATGCTGTTGGATATGTCCCTGATGGTCGGCCCCGCTCCCGGACCCCGCGGCTGGACGGTGGACCCGTCGCGCACCGACGTGCGCCAGGTCCTCCCGGGCGTGTGGTGCCTGCGGCTGCCGCTCGCCTGGCCGCAGCTGCAGCACGTCAACGTGTGGGCGCTGGCCCGGGAGGGCGGCGGCGTCGTGCTCGTCGACTCCGCGATGGCCGGCCCCGGGGCGTGGGAGGCGCTGACGGGCGCGCTGCGCAAGGCGGGCGGCTCGGTGCGCGACGTGCACGTGCTCGCGCTCACCCACGCCCACGCCGACCACGTCGGGCTGGCCGCGCGCGTCGTCGAGGAGAGCGGCTGCGAGACGTGGATGCATCCCGGCGCCGAGCCGTTCTTCGCCGTCGTGCGCGACCCGGGCGCGACCGAGTCGGCGCGCGCGCGGCGGGCGGCGCGCGAGGGCGTCCCCGAGCGGCTCCTCGCCGCCTACGCGAGCGTCGAGGAGGAGGCGGACGGTACCCACGCTCCGCTGCGCGCGAGCCACGCCCTCGTCGCGGGCACCGTCCTGTCGAGTGCGATCGGCGACTGGCTCGCCGTCGAGACGCCGGGCCACGCCCCGTCGCACGTCTGCCTGCATCAGCCCGAGCATCGCCTGCTCCTCGCCGGCGATCTGCTCTCCCGGCACTTCGCGCCGTTCTTCGACTACGGCTGGAGCGCCGATCCGGTCGCCGAGTACCTGGCTTCGCTCGACGCGGTCTCCGGTCTCGACGTCGAGACCGTCCTGCCGGGCCACGGCGCGCCGCTCCAGGACTTCGGCGCGCTCGTCGCCAGTCACCGCGCGGGCGTGCACGACCGCCTCGCGGCCGTCCGGCAGGCGCTCGCCTCCGGCGACGCGGGCGGCTACGAGCTCACGCGGCGGATCTTCGGGCGGCCGGCGGACGTGATCGTCGGGGTGTGGCAGTTCGCCGAGGTGATCGCCTACCTCGGGCACCTGCGCCGGACAGGCGAGGTCGTGCGCAGGGAGGAGGCCGACGGGACCTACGCGTACGCCCGGGCCTGATCGAGGCCGGCGCCGAGCGCCGCCGCGGCGTTTGCGTCGGTCATCACCGTGAAGTGGTCGGCACGGATCTCCGTCACGGTCACGCCCGGCGCCGTCTCGTGGAGCGCGCTCGCCACCCGCTTGGGCACGACGAAGCCGCCGTTCAGCGGCACCGTGCAGCGGACGAGCGTCGTCGGCATCGTCAGCGCCGGCCACAGCGCGGGCCAGTCGTGGTGCTCCACGTCGTCGAAGTCCTCCCGGCACGCGGTCTTGCTCGTCCGCCCGAACTCGTAGGCGTAGTAGGTCTCCCAGAACTCCGTGAACGGGGAGATCGGGCTGAGCGGGCGGATGCGGTCGACGTACGCGCCGGCGTCGGCCGCCTCGAAGTCGAGGCGGTTCAGCCCGGCCAGCACCGCGTCGACGGCGGCGGGGTCCATCGCGCCAGCGTGGTCGATCAGGCCGAGACTGCGCACGCGCTCGGGCGCGGCGTTCGCCGCGAGGATCCCGATCAGCGCGCCCATCGACCATCCGATCCAGTCGAAGCGCTCGGCGCCCAGGAGCGTCGCCGCCTCGAGGACGTCGCGGGCGTGGGCCTCCAGGCCATACGTCCCGGGCGGCGTCACGTCGCTCGCGCCCCGACCCCGCAGGTCGAGGGCGACGAGCTGGCGCTCGCGGCCGGCGAGCAGGCGCGCGGCGAGGAAGTCGAACGCGTGCAGGTTGGCCGAGAGGCCATGCACGGCGAGGACGAGCGGCGCGTCGGCCGCGCCGGACCGCTGGGCGCGCACCCGGCCCGACGCGAGCCGGAGGTCGAGCTCCTCGTTCACCCGCCCCAGGCTAACGCGCCGGCAGCAGCTCGGCCAGGGGGCCGAGCCGGTCGGCCACGCCGAGCTTCCGGGCGCGCCGCCCGAGGGCCTTCAGCTCCGACTGCGGCAGGCGGCGCGCCAGCTCGAGCACCGGCGGCCACAGGTGCTGCGCCTCGGCCGCAAGGAGGAAGCCGTCGAGGAAGTCGGGATCGAGCTCCGCGGCGAGCACCGCGACGTGGTTCTGCGCCCCCTCGGGCAGCAGCCCGACGAGGGGGAGGAGCTCGGCCCAGAGACCCTGCTCCGCCGTCGCGGCGACGAGCGAGGCGAGGACGTCGGGATCGTGCATCGACGGGAGCGCGGCGAACCGCCGCCGGCTGTGCTCGCTCATCACGCGCGTGACCGGCAGCACGAGGTCCCAGAGCTCGTGCTCCTGGGCCGCGGCGATGAGGCCGTCGAGGACGCGGTCGCTCTGCTCGGCGGCGACGTCCGCGAAGCGGGCACGGCGTCCGTCGCCGAGGTGGTTCAGGAGGTCGAGCGCCTCCGGCCACATGTCGCCCTCGGCTGCGGCCCGCACGAGGCCCGGCAGGCGCGCGTCCGGCAGGATGCCGGCGACGTGGTTCAACCGCTGCTTGCCTTCGAGGACGAAGACGATCTGCAGCAGCGACAGGTCGTCGATGACCTCGAGAGCCGCGGCGATCGCCTCGTCGCTCAGGTGCCCGACGAACCGGCCCATCGCGACGTACTCCCCGCGCCGCACGAG
>JAOPZQ010000441.1 GCA_025964075.1 Solirubrobacterales bacterium
GCGACCTCCATCGCCCCGGGCCGCGAGGGACGCGCGGCGCAGATCAGCACCGGCCAGCCGCGGCGCTCCGCCTCCGCGCGCAGCCCCCGCTCGGGGGACACGGCGACCGGATTGCCGGCCGTCTCGAGGAACGGCACGTCCTCGGCGCCGTTCGAGTAGGCGAACGACGCGTCGAGATCGAGGTCGTGCTCCTCCGCGAGCTCGCGCACCGCGCGCGCCTTCCCCAGCCCCCACAGCGGCGGCCCCGCGGCGCGACCCGTGAGCACGCCGTCGCGGCTCTCGACCGGCGTGCACAGCGCGTGGTCGGCGCCGAGCTCCCGCGCCATCGGCTCGAGCTGGAACCGCGTCGCCGAGGAGGCGAGCACGATCGTGTGGCCCATCGACCGGTGCGCCTCGACGAGGCGCCAGGTCTCGAGGTGCAGGCGCCCGGCGATCTCGTGCTTGAAGAGCTTCTCGCCGAGCGCGGCCATGTCCTCCTCGGCCTTGCCCTCCCAGGCGGCGAGCGACAGCGAGAGGAAGGCGCCGAAGTCCTCCTCGCCGTCGATCCCGCGCGCCGTCGCGAGCAGCGTGCGCGCGAGCTCGATCGGCCCGATGTCGAGGCCGCGCATGCGGTGCCGGTAGAACGCCCCCGCGGAGAAGCCGTCGATCACGGTGCCGTCGTAGTCGAAGCACGCGGCGATCCGCGGGCCGGACGGGGCGGCGTGGATCGCCTCCACGAGCTCAGCCACCGTCGCCATCGAGCACCTCCTCGAGCAGCTCGGCCTCGAGCTCGCCGATCGTCGCGACGCGCCGCACGAGCTCCTCGACCTCGGCCAGGAACGCCGCCCGCGCGGGCCCGGCGCCGGCATCGACGAGTCCGCGGTTCGCCGCCAGCTTGAGCGCCGTCGCGTAGAGCTCCTGCGAGACGGACTCGGCGCCGTGCAGGCTTCCCTGGAGGAGCATCTGCTGACCGACGCCGAGGCATTCGGCGAGGAGGGCGTCCCGCTCGACGCCCTCGTCCGGCGGGCGGACGGCGAGCCGCCGGGCGACCACGAGCTGGGCGTCGAAGAACGACCGGAGCGCGCGGTGGGCGACGAGCATGTGCGACTCGGCGAGGAGCTGGGCGGCGTCCTCGGGCGTGCCGACGTGGTCGCGCCAGTCCGGGTCGAGCAGCGCGAGCTCGGCGCGGAGCTCCTCGCGGAAGGTCTCCTTGTCGGCGAAGAAGAACTCGAACTTCAGGAGGTCGCGGATCCGGAGCGCGTCCTCCCACGCCGTGTCGAGCGGGTCGCCGCGGTGCGGCGCGCTGGCGACGCCGAGGATCGCCAGCTCGACGATCGCGCGATTGACGAGGTGATGCACGGCGCCGTTCCGGTAGAAGGCGGCGACGAGGTGGCGCCCCGGCGCGATCGACCATACCGGCTCGGTGCCGCCCGCGTAGAGGCTGACGACGCCGGCCTCGACGAGGGCCTCGAGCGCCCGGCGCCGGCCCGCCGGCTGGCGGAGCGCCTCGAGCGGCGCGTCGATCTCGCGGCGCTCGATGTAGTCGAGCAGCGGCGCGATCACCCGGCCGACCTGGTCGAGCGTGAGCGCGCGGTCGCGCACGCCGAGCAGCGCGAACGTGACCAGCGAGCTCGCGGTCACCGGAGTCGCGCGGTTGATGCCGTCGCAGATCGCGAACGCGACCTTCTCGAGCTGGGCGGGGCCGTCCCCGGCCGCCTCGAGCGCCCCGCGCAGCGAGAACGGCTCGCCGAAGCGCACGCGCGCGGCGCCGGCGTTGTGGCTCTGCGAGCGCGCGTAGCCGGCGAGCCAGCGCAGCCCCTCGGCCTGCTTCTTCGCCCCGACGTGCTCGGCGGCGATCTTGCCGACCTCCTCGAGGTGCTCGTAGACGATCGACACGGGGACGAGGATGACGTCGTCGGCGCGGTCGTCGCGCAGGGCGTCGACGAGGTAGCGCAGAAGCCCGTAGCGGGGCGGGCGGAGCTTGCCCGTCCGCGTGCGCCCGCCCTCCAGGTACCACTCGACGTTGAAGCGCTTCGCCACGAGGTGGCCGAAGTACTCGCGCACGGCGAGCTTGTAGATCTCGTCCTCACCGAAGCTGCGGCGGATGAAGACGAGGCCGGCACGCTTGCCCAGCGGCCCGATCGGCCAGAACGACAGGTTCCCGCCCGCGAGCAGGTGGTTGCGCGGGAAGTCGTGGTCGTCGAGGACCTGCGCGAGCACGAGCGGGTCGGCGTAGGACCGGTGCGAAGGCAGGAAGATCAGCGCGTGCCGGCGGTTCAGCTCGCGCAGGCGCTCGAGCCCCCGAGTGTCGACCCCGACGTTCCACGCGCGCTTGTGCAACGGCCCCATGACCGTACGGAAGACGTCGATCGCCAGCCGGCTCTGGACCGCGGCCACCTCCTGCAGGCAGTCGGTGGCGTCGGCGAGGACGGCGTCGGCCGGCCGGCCGAGGCGCTCGGCGAGCTCCCCGACGCGCTGGCGGAAGCGCGCCGAGGCGGTGATCTGCTCGGCCACGAGCCGCGGCACCTTGTAGCGGTCGCCGATCACCTGGCGCTCCGCGCGCTCGACGGCGAGCGTCGCCTGGCGGCCGACGAACTCGGCGAAGCCGTTCTGGCCGACGTCCGGGCCGACCTCGTCGGCGAACCGCTGCCGCAGCTCGCTCACCGCCGCCGGCTCCCCCGCGGTCACGCGGGCGCGCTCGGGATCGCGCCGGGCGATCCGGCCCTGGATCAGCGGCCACGGCCGGTGGGGATTCGTCAGCGCCAGCAGGTCGGCGGCGCGGACGCGGCGATCGCCGTCGCGCTCGCGCGGAAGCCACGTGATGCGCACGGGTATCACGCTCGGGTCATCGCCGCGCTCGAGGCGCGCGGCGAGCCCCGGGTCGTCGCGGTCGAGCACCTCCGCACCCTCGTGCTCGGCACGCGCCCACCGCGCGATCAGCTCGCGCTCGGTCGGCGTGCGCGCATCGGCGAGCACCACCATCCCGCTGGACGGTTCGGCACGGCGGCTCGCCTTTTCGGCTCGCGGCGTCGCGGTCACTCGATCTCCCTCGGAGGAGACCGTACACCCAAGCCTCAGAGGAAGGTCCTGCCCTCCCCGCGGTACGTCGGGACCTCGTCGACGATCCGGTCTCCGTCGACGAGATAGAGGCGATCGAACCGCTCGCACAACTCGCCCGCCTTGGTGTGGCGAAGGTACACGCGGTCGCCGATCCGGAGCCGATCGGCGGCCGCGCCGAGGAGCGGGGTCTGGACCTCGCCGGTCCCCTCCTGGGCGTCGAGGCGCAGGCCCTCGGGCAGGTACGGGCTCGGCATGCGGTCCTTGCCGCCGGCACCCGAGGCGAGATAGCCGCCGCCGAGCGCCGTGACGATGCCCGGCCCCGGCCGGCGCGAGACCGGCAGCGCGAACATGGCCGCCGGCGCGAGCGAGAACGCCGAGTAGTTGTCGAACAGCGTCGGTGCGTAGAAGCCCGACCCGGCGGTCGCCTCGGTCATCTCCGGCTCGGTCGCGACGCGCTCGAGGTCGCCCGTGCCGCCGGCGTTGACGAACTCCAAGTGGGCGACCGCCCGGACCTCGCCGACGGCGGCGGCCCGGCGCTCGCGCAGCTCCGCGTACGAGGCGTCCTGCATCCGCCGGACGGCCGCGGTCTTCAGCAGGTTGCCCGGGACGCGATCGCCGACGCCGGCGATGTGACCCTCGTAGCACATCATCCCGACCAGGCTCAGCGCCGGGCGGCGCTCGATCTCCGCGGCGAGCTCGCGGGCGCGCGCCGGCGTGTGGATCGGCGTGCGCTTCGGGCCGATCTTCACCCGGCCGCCGGCGACCCAGTACGAGGCGTCGAAGTCGAGGCACACCCGCACGGGCTTCGCCGGCCGGCCGACCGTGCGCTCGATCAGGTCGAGGTGCTCGGTCGAGTCGACCATCACGACCGGCGCTGTGCTCGGCGCCGCGGCCGTCAGCTCGGCCAGCGCGCGGAGCGCGGCGCGGTCCGTCGACGGATAGGCGACCACGAGGTCCGCGACGCCCTCGCCGGCGAGCCACAGCGCCTCGGGGAGCGTGAAGCAGAGCACCCCGCGGTAGCCGTCGTCGCGATCGAGGATCGTGCGCATCAGCGGGCGGCAGCGCAGCGACTTCGAGGCGATGCGGATCGGCTTCCCGCCGGCACGGCGGAGCATGTCGGCGGAGTTCGACCGCATCGCGTCGAGGTCGACGAACGCGAACGGCGGGTCGAGATCCGCGAACGCCGCCTCGTAGCGGACGAGCCGCTCCGCCGGGGCCAGCGGGTCGTTCACCGCAGCGCGACCCGTCGCGACCGCATCGGCCGCAGCGCGCCGTTGCCGCCGAATCGGGCCCGGGCGGTGAGCCCGCCCCGACGCGAGCGCGTGACGTAAGCGAACGTGCACGAGGCGTTCCTCCGGCGGAGCCGCGCCGAGCTGGACGCGACGACCTTGCCGCCCCGGCGGAGCTCGATCC
>JAOPZQ010000448.1 GCA_025964075.1 Solirubrobacterales bacterium
CACGCCGATCGCCCCGTGCTCGTCGCGCCCTCCGAGAAGGTGGCCGAGCTGCGCGCCGGGCACCGGCCCAGCTAGCCGCGGTAGGCCGCCCGCAGCGCGCCGACCTGCGACGCGGCCAGCGAGCGCCGCGGGTCCTCGTAGTCGAGCTCTGAGAGGAGGCGCTTCCACGCGAGCAGGTCGTCACGGCCGGAGGGGCACTGGACCCAGGCCCACAGCGCGCCGGTGTCGTCCGCGGTCATCACCGCCTGACGCAGCCAGGTCTCGAGCGCCTCCCGCGCGAGCACGACGCCGGGCGCGTCGGAGTGCGGCAGCAGCGGGCCCTCGTAGCGCTCGGCCGCCGCACGCACCTCGCCCCGGTCGAGGAGGCCGCGGATGCGGGCGACGTCGCTCTCGACCTCCATGGTCAACCGGTAGCGCTCCGTGTCGATGCCGTGGCGCAGCAGCTTGCGCAGGCGGTAGACCTCGACTCGCGCGGTGCCGGGCTGGCCGGCGTCGCCGTAGACGTCGGCCGCGAGCTCCTCGCTCGTCATGCCGTCCGGCCGCTCCGCGAGCAGGGAGAGGACCTCGCTCTGGCGGCGCGTCAGGTGCAGCGCCTTGCCGTCCATCTCGGCATCGGCGTGATCGCGAGCGAGCAGGCGCAGCTTCAGGAGCCGCGGCCGCCCGGCGCGCCGGGTGCCGTCGACCTCTCGGAGGACGAACGCCTCTTCGTGACCGACGACCTCCGCGAACGCGTGGATGCCGGACGGCAGGACCAGCTCGCCCCCGCCGGCAGGGAGGACGAGGCGATCGGCCGCCAACCAGCCGTCCGGCGTGTGGGCGAGGATGCGACCGCTCGGAGCGACGAGCGCGCGGCGCCCGCCGCGGCCGCCGAGGCGCTCGGCGAAGCGCGAGCGCAGCCGGTTGTCCTGCTCCTGCATGAGGACGCGCATGAAGGACTCGACCGCCTGGGCCGTCGCCACCGCGAGGCCGAAGCTGTGCGGGTGGACCGTCTTCATTCGACCGGTCAGGTCGATGATCCCGAGCAGCCGGCCGGTGTCGGGGTCGTGGACCGGCGCGGCGGCGCAGGTCCACTCCTGCACGACCTCGTTGAAGTGCTCGGCGGCGAAGACCTGGACGGCATGGTCCGCCGCCAGCGCCGTGCCGATGGCGTTGGTCCCGGCGCCGCCCTCGCTCCACATCGCCCCTTCGGTGAAGTTCATGACGTCGGCGGCGTCGAGGCGAATGCGGGCGTTGCCGTCGATCCAGAGGAGCAGCCCGTCGGCGTCGCTGACGACGATCAGGTGGGCCGCGGCGTCGGCGATCGGCGCGAGGCAATCCCGGATCAGATCGGAGGCGGCGGCGAGCGGGTGCACGCCCCAGCGCTCGGAGGTCTCGTCCTCGTCGGCCGCGACCGGCGCCCGGTGCTCACGGGACGGGTCGACGCCGGCGGCGTGGGAACGCTGCCACGAGTGAGCGATGGGCGCCCGGACGCTGTCGACGTCCCCGTCGTCGAGGAACTGCTCCCACTCTCGCCTCACTTCGCGAGCACGATCGACCGGCGACGTTGCCGAGTCGATGGCGAGCCATTGGTTTGTGGACATCTTCTCCTCGTCCTCAAGGTACCGCGGGGCGGCGGGCGCCACAACCGCCCGGCGGGTAGGTGCAACGCCGATGTAACGCATCGCCCAGTTGAACGCCGCGCGAGGTCGATCGGGAGAGGACCGACGTGGAGCACTCAGGCGCGTTCGTGCAGTGGCGGGCGAGGCGCGGCCTCAGCACGGCACGCGCCGTCCTGAAGGTTCTCGCGGCATCTTGAAACGCGGTTGTAACGGCCCCCGGACTAGAGTCGCGCCGGGTTTACACCGCTCGCAGAACTCGAGGGAATCGGAGATGCGGCGATCCGCGACGGTCCAAGCGCCACCTGAGGAGGGGCGCGGGTTGGCGACCGCCCGCGCGGTGCTCAAGGTGCTGGCCTTCCTCGGGCGTCATCCCGAGGGCGTGCGCGCGACGCAGGTGGCGGAGGAGGTCGGAAAGAGCACCTCGACCGCGTACTACCTGCTCGCGAGCCTGTGCGAGGAGGGATTCGCCGTCCACGATCCCCATGGCGGCCGCTACCGGCTCCGGCGCGACCCCGACCTGCAGCAGGACCCCTACCGGGTCGGGGACACCGACGAGTTCGCCGAGCTGGTCGATGGGCTCTTCCGGCGCAGCCACAAGCGGTCGTATCTCGGACGCCTCGAGCACGGCGCGATCGAGATCGTGGCCGTCCGCGGGCGCCAGGGAATGCCGCGCCTCCCTGGGCTCGGCGCCCGGATCACCGACGGCGCGCACGCGGTCGCGATGGGGAAGGTCGTGCTCGCCTGGCTCCCCCCGAACGCCCGGCGGCACTACGTCCTGCGCGGGCTGCGGTCGTACACCCCGAACACGACGACCTCGCCGGCCGCGCTCATGGCCGAGCTCGACCGGGTCCGCCGGCAGGGATTCGCCACCGAGGCCGAGGAGTTCCAGGAGGACTTCTGCGGCATCGCGGCGCCGATCCTGGGCCCGCGTGGGCGGTTCCACGCCGTGCTCGGCTTGTCGGCGACGAGGCGCGCCTACGAGGCCGAGGGCGAACAGCTCGTCGGCGCCGTCGTGGACATGGCCGGCGTTTCCAAGCACATGCGGAAAACGAGCCGTTTCTTCTCAACCGACGCATGAACATCTAGTACTCAGCCCCCGCCCTCCAACTCCGTACCGGGAGGTCTCGAC
>JAOPZQ010000489.1 GCA_025964075.1 Solirubrobacterales bacterium
CCTTGCAGCCGGGCGTCTTCGCCGCGCGAGCCTTCTGCTCGGCGGTGATCTCCGTGAACTTGCTCGCCTTGTCCTTCGTGTAGTGGTAGTGCTTGGCCCGATTTGCGTTGAGGAAGTCGCTCGGATAGAGGGCCGGGCAGATCGTGGCGAGCTGCTGGTCGTCGAGCTTCGGGTAGGCGAGGAGGAACCCCTTGCGCGCCTTCTGGTCAGCGGTCTGCGTCCCGCCGCAGCCGGTGAGCGCGACGAGGACGAAGACTCCGAGGAGGGGGAGGAGGCGACGCACGGACGGAGCAGCCTAGCGAGCGCGGCGCTCGACGGGCGGTCGCATCCCGTCGAGGACGAGCGTGAAGTAGCGCCGCGCGGGGTCCTCGCCCCGGTACCAGCTCTCCGCGTGCTTGACGGCGCCGAGGCCGCACATGAGGACGCCGACGTCGTCCGCGCAGAGCTCCTCACGCACGGCGCCGGCCGCCCGGGCGCGATCGATCAGCTCGTCCACCACGACGCAGAGCTCGTCGACGAGCCGGTGCTTGACCTCGGAGATCTCCTTTGCGTCGCCGAGGATGTCGAACATCCGGTCGCGGCTGTGGGCTTCGAAGCAGTACTCGAGATGGTCGAAGAAGGCCCGGCCCGGGTCGGGGGACTCGAGCGCCGCGGTGGCGTTCGCGATGAGATCGCCGAAGTGCTCGGCCACGAGCGCCTCGATCAGCCCCCGCTTGGTGGGGAAGTGCCGGTAGACGGTGCCGACCCCGACCCCGGCCCGGCGGGCGATGTCCTCGACCTGGGCCTCGATCCCGTGCTCGGCGAAGGCGGCGCGGGTCGCCGCGAGGACCTTGACGCGGTTCCGGACGGCGTCGGCGCGAGGGGCCCTGGGGGCGTCAGACGTTGTGGTCACAGCCATTGAAAACGGAACCTGGATTCCGTATGTTAACCGGAACCCGAACTCCGAATCCCATTATAGGTCCCATGTCACCAGAGAACGTAAGTACGCCCGCACCCGGCCGCTGGACCGCGCTGATCCTCCTCGCCGGGGTGCAGTTCATGGTCGTCCTCGACGCTTCCATTGTGAACGTCGCCCTGCCGACGATCAAGAACTCCCTGCACTTCTCGCAGGACAACCTCCAATGGGTCGTCAACGCCTACACGCTGACCTTCGGCGGCTTCCTGCTCCTCGGCGGGCGCGTCGCGGACCTGCTCGGACGCCGGAAGGTGTTCATGGTGGGGCTGACGCTGTTCGCCGTCGCGTCGCTTGCGGGCGGCCTGTCACCGTCCACCGGCTTCCTCACCGCCGCCCGCGCGGTGCAGGGCCTCGGCGCCGCGATCGTCTCCCCGGCCGCCCTGGCGATCGTCACGACGACGTTCACCGAGGGCTCCGAGCGCAACAAGGCGCTCGGGATCTGGGGAGCGGTGGCCGGCGCCGGCGGCGCGGCCGGCGTGCTGCTCGGCGGCATCCTCACCAGCGGCCTCGGCTGGGAGTGGGTCTTCTTCGTCAACGTTCCGATCGGCGCTCTCGCCGTCTTCCTGGCGCCGCGCCTGCTGCGCGAGAGCCGTCTGCCGGAGCGCTCCTCGATCGACGTCGCCGGCGCGCTGACGATCACCGCGGGGCTCGTCGTCCTCGTCTACGGCCTCGTCAACACCGAGCACCACGGCTGGGGCTCGACGCGGACCATCGTCACGCTCGCGATCGCCGTCGCGCTGATCGCCGCGTTCGTGGTCATCGAGCAGCGCCGTCGCGATCCGCTCATCCGGCTCGGCATCTTCCGGAACCGCAGCGTGACGAGCTCCAACGTCGTCGGGCTCCTCGTGGGCGCGTCGCTGTTCTCGATGTTCTTCTTCATCTCGCTCTACCTCCAGCAGGTGCTGGGCTACTCGGCGTTGCGCTCCGGCGTCTCGTACCTGCCGCTGGCGGTCGGCATCATCGTTGCCGCGGGGACGGCGTCGCAGCTCGTCACGCGGCTCGGGCCCAAGCCCGTGCTCGTATTCGGCCTGCTCCTCGTGAGCGTCGGGCTGATCCTGTTCACGGGCGTCTCGCCGCACGGCTCCTTCGGCTCCGACGTGCTGCTGCCCTCGGTGGTGGTGGCGTTCGGCCTCGGCTTCGCCTTCGTGCCGCTGACGATCAGCGCCGTCGCGGGCGTGGCGGGCAGCGAGGCGGGGCTCGCATCGGGGCTCATCAACACCGCACAGCAGGTCGGCGGCGCCCTCGGCCTGGCGGTCCTCTCGACGATCGCCAACACGCGCACGAACCACGTGCTGGCCTCGGCGCACGGGCGCCCCGACGTCAAGAACGCGCTGACCGAGGGCTTCAAGTCGGCCTTCACCGTGGGCGCCGGGTTCGCGATCGCGGGAGTGGTGCTCGCCCTGCTGGTCGTCCGCCACGTGCCGCCCTCCGAGGTCGCGGCGGACGGGGTGCCCGTGGCCGCCGGGGCGTAACCTCTCCGCGCATGTCCGACTACGCGATCGCGAACCTCAAGGACGTCGACGACTCCGCGGGGCACAGGGCCCCCGACATCGAGGCCCGCTTCGGGCGCAAGCACCTGGATTCCCGGGAGCTCGGCGTGAGCTACTTCCGCTACGGGCCCGGCTACCGCTCTCCGATGGGCCACCACCACAAGGTGCAGGAGGAGGCCTACGTGGTCGTCGGCGGCTCCGGACGGATGCGGCTCGACGAGGAGATCGTCGAGCTGCGCCAGTGGGACGCCGTCCGCGTCGCGCCCGAGGTCGTCCGCGGCTTCGAGGGAGGGCCCGAGGGCCTGGAGATCATCGCCGTCGGCGGGGAGAAGCCGGAGGGCGGCGACGGCGTCGCGGTCGAGGACTGGTGGACCTAGCCACAGGGGCTAGTCCCCCAGTGACGCGGCGAGCTCGGCCGGCTCGGTGACCGGGCGCTGGCAGACGAAGCGCTCGCAGACGTAGGCGGCGGCGCGGCCGTCGACCGGCTCGCGGCCCTCGAGGAGCGGCACGCCATCCGGGGCGCCCCCCGCGAGCACCGTCGTCGGGCGGAACCGGGCGCGCACCGTGCGCAGGAGCGGCTCGGGGTCCCGGCCCACGATCGCCACCTCGCGCACGGGGCCGGCCGCGAAGCTCAGGGCCTGCAGCAGGTGGCCGAAGGCGCTGGGGTGGCGGGTGGCGACCGGATGGACGAGGTCGAGTACGGAGCGGCCGGCGTCGTCGTAGCGCGCGTCGCCGGTGAGCGCGCCGAGGCGCAGCAGGCCCAGCGCCGCCGAGGAGCTGCCCGAGGGGATCGGGTGATCCTCGAGGTCCTTGCGCCGCGCGACCAGCGCCTCGTGGTCGTCCGCCGTCGTGAAGAAGCCGCCGTGCTCCGGGTCGGCGAAGCGCTCGAGCAGCACGTCGCCGAGCGCGCGCGCCTCGGCGAACCAGCCGGGGTCGAACGTCGCCTCGTACAGGGTCAGGAGCGCCTCGAGGAGGAATGCATGGTCCTCCAGGTAGGCGGGGAGGCGGCCGACGCCGACGTTGTAGGTGCGCAGGAGGCGACGGTCCGCGTCCCGGAGGTCGCGGAGCACGAACTCGGCCGCGGCGGTCGCGGCCGCGACGTAGTCGGCGCGCTCGAGCACGGCGCCGGCGTCGGCGAGCGCGGAGATCATCAGCGCGTTCCACGCCGTCAGGCGCTTGTCGTCGAGGCCGGGGCGGACGCGCTCGGCCCGGGCGGCGAGCAGGCGGCCGCGGATCTCGGCGAGCCGCTCCGGCTCGAACCCGGCGTGCGTGAGGATGTTCGTGCCCTCGAAGTTGCCCTGCTCGGTGACGCCGAAGTGGGCGATCGCCTCCTCGGCCAGCTCGTCGTCGGCGAGCGCCGCCCGGATCTCGTCCGGCGTCCACACGTAGTAGCGGCCCTCGACGCCCTCGGAATCGGCGTCGAGCGCCGAGAGGAAGCCGCCCTCCGGCCCCCGCATCTCCCGGAGCCCCCAGTCCAGGGTCTCCTCGGCGACGCGCCGCAGGAACGGGTCGCCGGTCACCTGGAACCCGTGCAGGTAGGCGCGGGCGAGGAGCGCGTTGTCGTAGAGCATCTTCTCGAAGTGCGGCACGGTCCAGGTCGCGTCGACGGCGTAGCGAGCGAACCCACCGCCGATCTGGTCGTAGATCCCGCCGCGCGCCATCGCGGTCAGCGTCCCGATCGCCATGCCGGTCTCCCCGCGACCGAGGAGGAACTCGATCGTCGACGCGGGCGGGAACTTGGGCGCGCCGCCGAAGCCGCCGTGCGTCTCGTCGTAGGCGTCGGCGAGCGCGCTCACCGCCTCGTCGAGCGCCGCCGGCTCGAGGGCGCGGCCGCTCGGCTGGAGGCTCGCCGTCGCCGCGAGGCGCTCGCGAATGCGCTCGCCCTGGTCGACGATCTCCTCGCGGCGCTCGTTCCACGCGTCCGACACCGCCTGCAGGATCTGGGTCCAGCTCGGCATGCCGTGGCGCGGCTCGGGCGGGAAGTACGTGCCCGCGTAGAACGGGACCTGCTCGGGCGTCGCGAACGCGTTGAGCGGCCAGCCGCCGCGGCCGGTCATCGCCTGCACGGCGTCCATGTAGATCGCGTCGACGTCGGGCCGCTCCTCCCGGTCGACCTTGATCGGCACGAACAGCCGGTTCATCAGCGCCGCCGTCTCCGGGTCCTCGAAGGACTCGCGCTCCATCACGTGGCACCAGTGACAGGCGGAGTAGCCGATCGAGATGAGCAGCGGCACGTCGCGCTCCCGTGCCTCGGCCAGCGCCTCGGGTCCCCACGCCTGCCAGTCGACGGGGTTGTCCTGGTGCTGGAGCAGGTAGGGCGAGGTCTCGCGGGCGAGGCGGTTCGCCATCGGCTTGAGAGTAGCCTGAGCGCCATGTCCCATCACCGCGAATCCGTGACCGCGATGAACGCCCCCGCCGCCATCGGCCCCTACAGCCACGCCGTGCGCGCGGGCGGCCTGCTCTTCTGCTCCGGCCAGATCCCGCTCGACCCGGTCAGCGGCGAGCTCGTCGGCGACACGCCGGCCGAGCAGACGCGGCGCTGCCTCGACAACCTCGCGGCGGTGTGCGAGGCGGCCGGGACGACGCTCGCCGACGCGGTCCGGCTGACGGTCTACATGACCGACCTGGGCGCGTTCGCCGAGCTCAACGAGGCCTACGCGGCGTACTTCCAATCCGAGCCCCCGGCGCGCGTGGCGATCGGCGTCGCCGCCCTCCCGAAGGGCGCGCAGGTGGAGATCGACGCGGTGGTGGCGCTGAGCGGATGAGCGTGGCAGAGACAGTCGGCCTCGACGACGTCCGGCGCGCGGCGCTCGCCGGCGACGGCGTGATCCGCCCGACGCCGGTGCTCTCGAGCCGCTCCCTGTCCGAGCGCTGCGGCGGCACCATCGCGCTCAAGGCCGAGAACCTCCAGCGCACCGGGTCGTTCAAGCTGCGCGGCGCGCTCGCGAAGATCGCGGCGCTGGGCGACGGCTGCTCGGCCGGCGTCGTGGCGGCGAGCGCCGGCAACCACGCCCAGGGCGTGGCCTACGCCGCCCGGGCGCGCGGCGTCGCGTGCGAGGTGTTCATGCCGGTCGGCGCGCCGATCGCCAAGGCCGAGGCCGCCGCGGCGCTCGGCGCGAAGGTGCACCTCGTCGGCGAGGCGATCGAGGAGTGCCTCGAGGCCGCGCATGCCCGCGCCGCCGAAGGGCTCGCGTTCATCCACCCGTTCGACGACCCCGACGTGGTCGCCGGCCAGGGCAGCCTCGGCCTCGAGCTCGTCGACGACGTGCCCGGGCTCGCCCGGATCGTCGTCCCGGTCGGGGGCGGCGGGCTCGCGAGCGGAGTCGCGATCGCCGTCAAGTCCCAGCTGCCCGACGTCGAGGTCATCGGCGTCGAGGTCGAGAGCTGCGCACCCTACGTCGCCTCGCGCGCGGCGGGCGAGCCGGTCGCCATCGAGTCGAGGCTGACGACGATCGCCGACGGCATCGCGGTCAAGCGTCCCGGCGAGCTCACCTACCCGCTCATCCAGCGCTGGCTCGACGGCATGGTCGCCGTGGCGGAGGACGACGTCGCCGAGGCGATGGTGTGGCTGATGGAGCGGGCGAAGCTCGTCGTCGAGGGCGCGGGCGCGGTCGGCGTCGCGGCGCTGCTCGGCGGGAAGATCGAGCCCTCGCCACGCGGCACCACCGCGGTCGTCCTGAGCGGCGGCAACGTCGACGCCGGCCTGCTCGCCCAGGTCGCTCGGCGTCACGAGAGCCAGGCCGGCCGCCGGCTCGTCGTCCTCACGAAGGTGCCGGATCGGCCGGGCGCGCTCGGGCGCCTGCTCACCGTCCTCGGGGAGACCGGCGCGAACCTCGTCGACGTCGAGCACGTGCGCGAGGGCATGGATCTCCACGTGCGCGAGACGGCGGTCCAGCTCGTCCTCGAGACGCGCGGCAACGACCACGCGCAGGATGTGCTCGCGACGCTCGGCGCCGCGGGCTACGACGCCAGAGTGCTGCGGTAGATCTGCGCGGCCTGGACGAGCGCGGAGATCACGCGGCTCGCCTCGTCGGCCTCCGGGTGCCACTGCACGCCGAGGGCGAAACGGCGGTCGGGGGCCTCGATCGCCTCGGCGAGCTCGTCGACCGTCGACCAGCCGGTGACCTCGAGTCCCTCGCCGAGGACCTCGATGCCCTGATGGTGGTGGGACTTCGTGGAGTGGTGCTCCTCGTTCGCGGCGCGCGCGGCGAGCGAGGAGGCCTCGAGCCGGACGTCGTGGTCCGCGCCGTCGAAGCTGCCGGGGACGCGACGGTG
>JAOPZQ010000510.1 GCA_025964075.1 Solirubrobacterales bacterium
GGGCAGCGCCTCTTCGAGGACGTGGACACATCCTCGCTCGACCTGCGTCTCACCGACGAACGCCGGCTGGGCAACGGTTCGGTGATGCTCTCCTACACAGTGGGGTGACGCAGCTCGGCCGCGCGTACCATCCGCCCTGGTCTCCGCCGTCGCGACGTGCAACCCAACAAGCGGCTCGGGGAGACTGGCGGTCGCCGGTCGCGCTGAGCGGGCGTCGATGCGAACCTGGCTTTACCGGATCGTGACCAACCGTTCCGTTCGGCTCTCCTAGGTTTGCGGCGATGGCAGCGGAATCAGGCCGTGTAGCCGACCTTGGACCAGTCGACGGCCTCGCCGGCGTACCAGTTGATCCCGGTCACGTTGCTACGGGTGCTCACCTGGAAGCCGGGCTGCGCGATCCAGAGCCAAGGAGCATCGTCCGCAATTATCTCGGCGCAGCGCTTGTGCTCCTTGACGCGCTGGTCCCAAGCGAGTTGGGGACCGCCGGCCTCGGCCAAGCAGGCGTCGGCCTTGGCGCTCGCGTATCCCCCCCAATTGTTCGAGCTCTTCGACTGGTAGAAGACCCCCAGGGCGTAGGCGGGGTCCGGCGAATCGGCGCCGCCCTCGTAGAAGAACATCGGGCGCTTGCCGGCGAACAGCGCGTCCGGGTACGTGGAGGGCGGGAGCGCCTCGAGCTCGAGCGTCACTCCGACGTCCTTGAAGGCGCTCCGGAGCCGAGCGCTTACAGGCTCTCCGAGCGGGTCTGCGGTGTTGTAGGCGAGCGTCGTCTTGAACCCGTTCCCATGGCCGGCCTCCCGCAGCAGCGCGCGTGCCCGTTCGGGGTCGTACGCGTACGGGTGCAGGGAAGGGTCGAACCCGGCGGCGTGGTCCGAGAGCGGGCCGGCGGCCGGCCCGGCGAACCCTCGGTAGACCTTCTCGAGGATCTGCTTGTAGGGCGTCGCGTAGGACAGGGCCTGCCTGACCCGGACGTCGTCGAGCGGCGGGAAGTTCGGGTTCATGGGGCTCTGCGCGATGACGTAGCCCTGGAAGTTCCACAGGCGCAAGCCGTCGCGGTTCTGCACCCCTTGCATGTTCGTCGGCGACAAGAACTGAGCGACCTGCGCTTCTCCGGACGTCAGCGTGGCGAGCCGGTCGGCCGACGCCGGCACCTCCGCGAACGTGATCTCGTCGAGCTGGGGCGGGAAGGGATGCTCCTTGTGGGCCACCCAGACGACATGGCGCCCGGGGCTGAGGTCGTCGAGCTTGAACGGACCGAAGCCCGAGTCGTGGTTCTTCAGCCAACGCTTCGCCCAGGGATCGCTGGAGGTCGCATGGCTCTTCGCCAGCTTGGAGTCGACCATCGCGCGCCAGAACGTGCTCATCGTGAGGAGCAGGTCCGGCCCGGGCTCCGCCAGCTCGATGCGGACCGTGTACTTGTCCAGGACCTTCACATCCTCCGGTCGCTCGATCTTGGAGAGGCTGTTGTAGAAGCTCGTGATGCCGTGAAGCGCGAAGCTCCGCTCGAACGTCCACTTCACGTCTGCGGCGGTGAACTCACTCCCCGCGTGGCTTGGCCAGCCCTGTCGGAGCGAGAAGGTGTAGGTCCTCCCGCCGTTGGTGACCTCCCAGCCCTCGGCCATGCGCGGCTCGGTGATGTCCTCGAAGTTCTCGGCCTGCCAAGCGAGGTCGAAGCCGCCCTCCTCCTCGGGTGACGGGATCTGCTTCCAGCGGGTCAGACGGTCGTTCAAGTTGAAGACGTGGTCGTACACCTCCCTGCCGAACACGAGCTCCCAGTCGAGGCTGGGAGGGGTCGTCGCCGCCGCGACGAGCAACCGGCTGGGGCGCGCGGCTCCACCGCCGCCGCAGCCCCCGAACGCTCCGGCGAACGGCGCCGCCACGCCCACCGCTGCTGCGGACTTCAGGAACGACCTGCGGGTCAGGCGCTTGGGGCCAGATCGCGACGAAGGCGGCCAGTCGGACCGCCGAGACGGGCGGTGACGATCGGCCAAAATCTGCACCAAGGACCCTCTCGGTCGCGTGCTTGTCACGCTAGCGCACTCGGCACCGAGAGAGCAGAATTGACTGGGTCCCCCCCCGAAAGGTTGAGGCGTGCGGCCGCGGCAGTTCGCACCAGTAGCGTTGATCCTCGCGCTGACCGTTGCGGGCTTCATGGGGGCCCGCCTCCTCGGCGAGCGAGACGCGCGACGCGACTCCGAGCGCCGCGCCGAGGTCGCGGCCGCGCAGGTCCGCGGGCGCGTCGAGCAAGGGGCGTCCCTCGCGGAGAGCCTCCGCCGGTTCATGGGCGGCGTCGCCGGAAGCGGGGTCACGAGCCAGGAGTTCGAGAGCAACGCATCGAGATGGCTCAGCCCCGCAGGCTTCCCCGCGGCCGCGTGGGCCGAGCAGGTTCCCGCCTCCCAGCGTGGGACGTACGAGCGGCGGATCGCCCACCCCATCGTGACACGCGACCGGCGAGGCAGGATCGCGCAAGTCGGATCGCGGGCGTCCTATCTGCCGGCGACGCTCGTCTCGGGCATTCCTCCCATGGCGGTGCCCGGGATCGATCTGGGCGGCGAAACCGGGATGGCTGCGGCGCTGGCTCGTGCGAGCGCCCTTCCCGACGCACGGGCAACCCCTCTGGCAACACGGCGAGACGGGACGAAGGGGCTCTTCCTCATCATCTTCGCTCCGCGTGTCACGGGCGGGGTCGTCCAACCGGGCTTCGTGGTGGTGTTCGTGTCGGACCTGTCGCTGCGCGCCGCGGCCACGGAGGCGCTGCAGCTCACGGCCGGCGGCAGCTCGACCGGAGCTCATGCGGGCGGGGCGACCGTGCGCAGGTCGTTCATGGAGGCGGGACAGCGATTCGACGTCGCGGTGCCGCAGGGGTCCATCCAGGGCGCCGCGGCGGTGCTGCCTTGGCTCATCCTCGGCGCGGGCCTGGTCCTCGCCGGTCTCGCCGGCGCGCTCGGGGTCAACGCGGCGCGGCGCGCCACGGCGCAGGACGAGCTCGACCGCATCTTCACTCTCTCTCCCGACCTGATCACGGTCGCCGACTTCGACGGACGCTTCACGCGCGTGAACCCGGCCGTCGAGCAGGTTCTCGGCTACACGGAGGCAGAGCTCCTCGCGCACCCGTACCTCGGCCTCGTCCACCCGGACGACCGTGAGAGGACGGCGGCGGAGGCGGCCGCCATCGGTCAGGGAAAGACAACGGTGTCGTTCGAGAACCGTTTCGTTCGCAAGGACGGCTCGCCGAGAGTGCTCGAGTGGACCACCACCCCGGTCGTCGAGGACCGGCTCATGTACGGCGTTGCACGCGACGTGACCGAGCGCCGGGAGGCCGAAACCGAGCTGGAACGGCTCGCGGGCGAGCAGGCTGCGCTGCGTCGCGTGGCGACGCTCGTCGCGACCGGGGTGCCCGCGGCGGAGGTCTTCTCAGCCGTCGCCGAGGAGCTCGAGCGGCTCTTCGACGCCCAGGCCACGACGATCGCGCGGCTCGAGCCTGACGGCACGTTGGCCATCGTCGCCAGCAGCGGGACCGCGCGCGACGAGATGCCGGTGGGGAGTCGATTGAAGTCGCAGTCGGGCATGGTCTTGGCCAGGGTGATACGAACCGGCCGGTCGGCTCGCGTCGACGACTACGGCAACGCTGCCGGGGAGCTCACCCGACGGACCGGGATTCGTTGCTCCGTGGCGGTCCCGATCATGGTCGAGGGGTCTCTTTGGGGCTCGATGGGCGCCGGAACGGAGCGCGAGCAGTTCCCGGCCGACGCCGAGCAGCGCGTCGCGGAGTTCACGGAGCTCGTCGCGACCGCGATCTCGAACATCCAGGCGCGCGAGGACCTTGCCGCGTCCCGAGCACGGATCGTGGCAGCGGCCGACGAGGAGCGCCGGCGGGTGGTTCGCGACCTGCACGACGGGGCGCAGCAGCGCCTGGTCCACACGATCATCACCTTGAAGCTGGCCCACCGGGAGCTCCAGCCGAACCAGGAGCCGGCGTCCGAGCTCATGAGCGAGGCACTCGAACACGCAGAGCGTGCGAACGTCGAGCTGCGCGAGCTCGCGCACGGGATCCTCCCGGCCGTCCTCACGCACGGCGGCCTGCGCGCGGCCGTCGGGGCGCTGGCCTCACGCGCGCCGGTGCCGGTCGAGGTCGACGTGTCCGTGGACCGGCTGCCCGCTCCGTTCGAGGCGACGGCGTACTTCGTCGTCGCCGAGTCGCTGACCAACGTCGCCAAGCACGCGCGTGCAACAGGTGCCACGGTGCAGGCCCACGTCGAGGGCGGCAGCCTCCAGCTTCACGTGCGCGACGACGGCGTCGGCGGCGCGCGGCCCGACGGCAGCGGTTTCCTGGGGCTGGCGGACCGGCTCGCCGTCCTCCACGGCCAGCTCCGGGTCGAGAGCCCAGCCGACGGCGGCACGCTGGTCGCCGCCGACATTCCCCTCCCCTCAGTCTGAGATCAGATGAGGTGCACGTGCTGCAGCAGTCGGTGGACCGACGCGGCATCGGCGGCCACGTCCCCGAGTGAGCGCTCCATCTCGGCGAGGCGCACGATGGCCTCGGGCACGCGGGGATCGTCGCTGTCGCGGTGCTGCCCGATCTCCCTTCGTTGCTTGCGCGTCTCGACGAGCAGGTCGGCCAGGCATTCCAACAGCTCTGCGAGCCGATCGAGCCTCCGCTCGCGCTCAGCGATCGGAACGCACGGCTTCAGCGGCGTACACGCAGCGTCGGTCATCGCGCGGCGCCGGTCGGGTGGTGCGGGGCTTCGTGAGCCGTGGTCAGACGCATAGCGCCTCCCTTCAAGGCGTTTCCAGTACGTGTTCCAGTCTGCTCCCGGGATGTCAAGGCGCCGTGCAGGTTCGGACCGCCGCCGTGAAGAATCCGTGAAGGATCCTCGTGGCAGCCGAAGGTCCTGCGACGAGCGTCGGGGCCAACTGCTTGAATAGCCCGCTCGCCGAGGGCGACCACTCCTCGCAGATCGATGGGTATCCGTCCTCTGGACGTCGAGAACTCTTGACAAGTATTTCTAGAGTCAAAGATCGGGTATCCTCCCAGGACAACCAGTGGAAGGGGCCTCGATGGCCGCAAGGAAGACGGTGACGGTGTCGGTTCAGCCGACGGAGCAGCGGCCCAGCTCGGCGGAGCGGCGGGCGGCGCAGGTTGCGGCGCTCGCGACCCAGCAGGCGGATCTCAAGCGCGAAGCGGCAGAGCGGCGGGCGAAGCGCGAGCTGGACGGCACCGCTCGCTGATCGGCGGCGCGCATCGCTGCCGTAGACACCTGTAGCGCGCGAGCGCCGTCGGTTCGGCGGCGGGTCGTGCTGAGCGTGCTCGGCGCGCTGGTGGTCGCCGGCGGGCTCGGCGTCGTGCTGGCGGGGCGGCGTGCCGAGTTCACCGCCGCGCTGAACTCCGCGCCGGTGTGGATCCTGTCGCTGACGGTCGTGCTCCAGCTCGTGTCCCTGACGTCGCGGACGGAAGCGTGGAACGTCTGTGTCCGTGCCGCCGGAGGGACGATCCCGCGGCGGCTGCTGTTCCGCGCGGCCGGGGTGGGGTACCTCGCGAGCGTGATCAACGGATCGCTCGGGCTGGCGATGCGCATCGCGTCGCTGCGCCGGGTCGGCCCGGACACGACGCCTCGCGTTCCGGCGCTGCTGGCCGCCGAGGTGCCGATCATCGGCGTCGAGGTCGCGCTGACGGCCCTCTTCTCCTTCACGCTCGTCGGCCCGCTCGGTGTCCCGTGGTGGGTTCCGATCATCGCCGTGGCGACCGTGAGCGCGGCCGCGTTCGGCCTCGGTCGCCTCTCCGATCGTCACCGGCTCGGTCTGTGGTCCGGGCTCGCCGTGATGCGCACCGGGCGTGGCCGGATGATCGCGCTCGTGGTTCTCGGGGTGTGCGCTCAGATCGCCAGGAACTGGCTCGTGCTCCGGGGGATCGGCGTGCACGTGTCGCTGTTCGACGCGATCGCCCTGCTGATCGCCATGTTCACCATCGGACAGCTGCCGATCGGGCCGAGTCTCGGCGCCGCCGCCGCGGTGCTCATCCTCGGGAGCCACGGCGTCGCCCTGGCCGCCGCCGCGGGCGTCCTCCTGACGGTGACCGCGACCGTCGGCTCGCTGATGTACGCCACCTGGGCGTTCGCCGACCACTTCCTGTCGGACAGGCTCGCGGTCGCCGTCGAGCCCACAGGCGCCTGATCAGCCCAGTACGGGCCAGCGGCTCGCGCCGAGCTCGCGCGAGATCCCCCGCGCGGCCTCGCTGACCGCGGCGGCGAGGCCCTTGGCGCGGCCCCGTGCGCCGATCCGCTCGGTGTCGCCCACGACGCCGATTGCGCCCACGGCGTGGCCGGCGTGGTCGAAGATCGGCCCGGCGACGCTGGACTCGCCGAGGACCGCCTCGTCGCGCTCGCGGGCGAAGCCGCGTTCGCGGATCGCGGCGAGCTCGTCGCCCAGCGCGCGGGCGGTCAACGTGCGGCCGGTGAGCTTGGGGAGCGGCTCGGCCACCAGGTCGGCGACGACCTCGCCGGGGGCGAAGGCGAGGATGGCCTTCCCCAACGCGCTCGCGTGGATCGGGAGCTGGGCGCCGACCTCGAGGATCTGCAGAGTGGTGTCGGGACGGAAGACGTGGTGCACGACGATCACCGAGGAGCCGTGCTGGACGCCGACGCGCACGGCGGCGTCGGCGCGGGCGGCGAGCCGGTCCGCGTGGACGATCGAGCGCGAGCGGAGCTCGTTCAGATCCAGGTACGAGTTCCCGAGGTGCAGCAGCCCGGCGCCGAGCTGGTACTTGTCCGAGTCGCGGCCCTGCTCGACGAAGCCGTGGGCCTGCAGGGTCTGGAGCAGCCCATGCACGGTCGGGGGCGGCAGGCCGAGGCGCTGCGCGAGCTCCGTCACGCCGAGACGCCGGGGGCCACTGGCGAGGGTTTCGAGGATCCGCGCCGCGCGGTCGACCGACTGGATGGTCCCCCGCCGGGCCTTTCCTTTGGCCGGGACGTTCGGCATTGTCGAATGCATTTCGGTAGTGTAGACTACCGGTCGCTGAATCCCCGGAGGAGGACCGTTGGTTGGGATCGTAGTCGTATCGCACAGCTCGGACCTTGCGCGCGGGGTCGCGGAGCTGGCCGGGCAGGTGGCCGGTCCCGACGTGCGCATCGAGGCCGCCGGCGGGGGCCCGGGCGGCACGCTCGGCACCGACGAGGGCCTCGTCCGCGACGCGATCCGCCGCGCCAACCAGGGCTCCGGAGTCGTCGTGCTCGGCGATCTGGGCAGCGCGATCCTCACGATCCGCCACGTCCTCGAGAACCAGGTCAACGGCCACGTGAAGCTCGTCGACGCGCCGCTCGTCGAGGGAGCGGTGACGGCGGCGGTGATGGCCTCGACCGGCAGCTCGCTCGACGACGTCATCAAGGCCACCGAGGAGGCCCGCGGTGCCCGCAAGCTCTGAGGTCAAGGTGGTCCTGCCGGAAGGCGTCGACCTGCACGCGCGCCCCGCCGCCGACTTCGTGCGCACGGCGATGCGGTTCCAGTCGCGCATCGACGTCGGCGCCGGCGAGCGCGAGGCCGACGCGAAGAGCCTCCTGTCCGTACTCGCGCTCGGCGCCCGCGGCGGAACGCCGCTACGCCTGCGAGCCGACGGCGACGATGCCGCCGTCGCCCTCGAGACCCTCGCCGGCTGCGTCGCCGCCCTCCAGTAGGGCGAGGCGCCGCGCGGTCGGCGCGGCGAGCGTCTCCAC
>JAOPZQ010000516.1 GCA_025964075.1 Solirubrobacterales bacterium
GCGCCTCGTGCGATTGCGCCGGGCGTCGGTCGCGGCCCTGCGCCGCGACGAGCACGTTCTCCGCGCGCGCATGCACCGGGCCCGCCGGGACCACGCGGCCGCGCCCGCGTCGCCGGTCCTCCAGGCCATCGCCGCCTGCGAGTCGGGTGGCGATCCGCACGCGATCGGCGGCGGCGGAGCCTTCCGCGGCAAGTACCAGTTCACCTACGGGACCTGGGCCTCGCTCGGCGGCAGCGGCGACCCCGCGGCCGCCGCTCCGGCCGAACAGGACCGTCGCGCGGCGATGCTCTACTCGCGCACCGGGCCGGCCTCGTGGCCGGTGTGCGGACGGTAGCCGGTCAAACTCGGGCCGCGAGCATGAAGCGGAGGCGGCGGCTCAGCGCGTGCCGCATCGTGCGCAGCCTGAGCGGCGGCGACGGCGAGACGTCGCAGAAGAGGAAGTCGCCCTGCTCGCCGCAGACGGTGCAGGCGACCGGCGGCCACCGGTCGACTGTCTCCGCCGTACACCAAGCGCACGAGTACCGACGCATGCGCAGACCGTCGCCGACCCCACGGGACCGGTGGCGGGAACGGACAGAATATGGAGGTTTGGCGCGGCGGGACTGCAGGTTTCCGAGGCATCGGAGCCCGTCACGACCGGTTCACATGACGTGGTGCGGGCGTGCATAGGTTGCACCTCCGGCGCCGCCCCAGGCGTGCCGACTTGCTGTCCGGTCCAAGTGAGAAGGAGCCAGGATGTCGCGATCCCTGCTGCGCGTCGCCGTGCTCGGCGTGGCCGCCGCCCTGTTGGCGCCGGCCGTCGCCGCGGCCGACCAGCCGTCCCACCGCCGTGCCGCGTTCGACCTCGAGGCGCATCGCGGCGGCTTGGCGTATCGCCCGGAGAGCACGCTCTCGAGCTTCGGCAACGGCATGCGGATGGGCGTCTCGACGCTCGAGCTCGACCTCCAGATCACCAAGGACGGCGTCGCGGTCGTGACGCACGACCGCAAGACCGACGCGCGGAAGTGTCGTGACACGTCCCCGGCGACGCCGGGCGATCCGGCCTTCCCCTACGTCGGCAAGTACGTCAAGGACCTCACGCTCGCTCAGGTCAAGACGCTCGACTGCGGCAGCCTGACGCTGCCCGACTTCCCGCAGCAGGAGCCGGTGCCGGGCGCGCAGATCCCCACCCTGCGCGAGGTGTTCAACCTGGTCAAGCGCTACCGGTCGCCCGTGCATCTCAACGTCGAGACCAAGGTCGAGGCGGCCGCGCCCCAGGAGACCGCGCCACGCGAGGAGTTCGTCCAGCAGGCCGTCGAGGAGATCCGCGCCGCCGGCTTCCTGGATCGCGTGACGATCGAGAGCTTCGACTGGGGCTCCCTGATGCGCATGCACCAAGTGGAGCCGCGCCTGCCCCTCGTCGCGCTGATCACCCCGGAGTTCGCCCAGGTCGGGCAGCCCGGCAAGTCACCGTGGCTCGGCGGCCTCGACGTGGACGACTTCGGCGGCGACGTCGTCAAGGCGGCGCACTCGTTCGGCGCGTCGGCGCTCTCGCCCGTGCACGGCAACCCGCAGGGAGGGAAGGTCACGGATCCCGGCTACCAGCCCTACACGACCAAGGCGATGGTCGACGAGGCGCACGGGTTCGGCATGAAGGTGATCCCGTGGACCGTCGACGACCCGGCGACGATGAACAAGCTGATCGACGACGGCGTCGACGGCATGATCACCGACTACCCCGACCGCCTGCGCGCGGTGATGCGCGAGCGCGGCTTCCGCCTCCCGGAGCCGACGCCGTCGCCGTTCGACATCCAGGCGCATCGCGGCGGCCGCGCCTACCGGCCCGAGAACACGCTCGCCGCTTTCCGCTGGGCGCTCGCGAACCCCGACATCTCGACGCTCGAGCTCGACACCGTGGTCACTCGGGACGGCCAGCTGATCGTCTCCCACGACCGCAAGGTCAACGGCGCGCACTGCGTCGACACGCATCCCGCGTGGCCGAACGATCCGCAGTTCCCCTACGTCGGCAAGGTCATCCATCAGCTCACGGTGAGCCAGCTCGAGACGCTCGACTGCGGCTCGAAGACGCTTCCGCAGTTCCCCCAGCAGCAGGCGGTCCCCGGCGAGCACATGGCGCTGCTGCGGGACGTGCTGCGGCTCGTGCGCTCGAGCGGCCGCCAGGACATCGGGCTGAACGTCGAGACCAAGATCAGCCCGCTCGCGCCGGCCGAGGACGCCTCGCCCCGCGAGCACGCCCGCAAGCTCGTGCGGCTGCTCGACTCGTACGGGCTGCTCCGCCGCTCCACGGTGCAGTCGTTCGACTGGCGGACGCTGATCGAGGCCCGGCGGTTCGAGCCGCGGACGAAGACGGTGGCGCTCGTGTGGCAGTACGGCCCGAAGGAATGCGCGTCGCTCGCCGACGAGTGCTCGCTCGAGGCGGTCTACGGCGATCCGTCGGTCAAGAGCCCCTGGACCGCGGGGCTCGACTGGTGGCAGGTCAAGGACCTCGGACGGCTGGTCCGCATGGCCGGCGCCAGCGTCGTCTCCGCGAACTGGCAGGTGCACGACCCCAACCAGCCGGTCGTGTCCTCCACCGACGACTACCTCAAGCAGGACCCGGCCTTCTACCACAGGCCCGACGTCGCCGGTCTCCATGCCGAGGGCGTGCAGGTGATCCCCTACACGATCGACGACCCCCAGACCATGCAGCACGTGATCGACCTCGGCGTCGACGGGATCATCAGCGACGATCCGCTGACGCTGATCGCCGTCGCTAAGCGCAACGGGCTGCGATGAGCGGATCGACCCCGAAGCCCGGCTCGTCCCGGACGGTGAGGCGCAGATCGTCGCCCAGGAGCAGCCAGGCGGTGCGCGCCTCGCCGGCGGTGTCGACGTAGAGCACCGAGTCGACGTCGACCGCCACGACGCGCGCAACGGAGATGCCGTGCCGCTCGAGGAGCTTCCGCGCGTGGTCCTGCTCGGGCCGGACCTCGAAGGCCCGGCCGTCGGCCCCTGCGGCAACGCTCGTCATGGCCATCGTGTTACCCGGAATAGACCGCCCTGACAACGAGAGAACCCCGCCGGGGCGGGGTTCTCTCGACTTTCGTCTCGATTGCTTCGGCCTATGGGTGGGACCCGCGCCAGCGTGCGTTGCACTCAGCGGAAGCTGAGGTGCAGATGCACGATTCCTCGGTGCGGCAGGCGCACCGTCGAGGCGGCGCCGCGCGGTCGGGGGCGGGTTCGGATGCCACGGCGCCCCCTTTCGAGGGGGTGTGGTCATCTGTAGGCAATAGTTGCCGACAACTGACCAGACCCCCTGCTCGGCGAGCGTGGAGCGGCGGCTCGGCGGGCGTCGCGCGAGGCGCTGCACCGTGCGGATCAAGGTCCTCGAGTGGGCGAGACTGGGCTCGAACCAGTGACCTCCGCCTTGTCGAGGCGGCGCTCTCCCAGCTGAGCTAATCGCCCTGGGAAGGACGCAAGGGTATCAACGGCCGGTGCTCAGTAGGCGCGGATCGGAGGGCCCTTGT
>JAOPZQ010000526.1 GCA_025964075.1 Solirubrobacterales bacterium
GGGCAGCGCCCGGCGTGCGCCACGGGCTGGCGGGACCGAGCCGCGGGCGCCGGCGAGGCCACTTGCAGCGCGGAGAGGGCCACACGCAGCAGCGTCCAGAACATCTCGCCGCAGCGTAGCGCCTGTATCCGCCCGCTGAGCCCGCTACCCTGGCTGGACGATGAGCATCTCACCACGATCCGGCGGGGGCATGTCCCGCCAGAAGCGCACGCAGCGAGCGTTCACGTTGTTCGTGATCACCGGTGGCGGCACGATCGCGACGCTCGTGTTCGCGGTCCTGTGGATCGCCGGCACCGCGAGCTTCGGCGTAGTCCTGCTGCTCGCCGTGATCACGGCGATCGCCGGCTACCTGCTGAACCGCACGCTCGGGCGCTAGTCGGTCGCCTCCGCGCGCCCGTCAGGACCCGCCCAGCAACGACGGCCACGAAGGGGGAGGGCGCCGGCCGTGGCGGCGGACTTCGCCCGTGGAGGATCGTGCGCGCATGACCGCACACAATCCTCCAGTGCCGGAGGTTTTCCGGGCGACTGGCGGCCGCCCCTCGTGGCCGTCGTCGGTCCGATGTCGAGAACTCGTTCCCGGCTCCGACCCGATCGTGTACATGCCATCTCACGAGGAGCGACGACGTGAAGTACATGCTGCTGATCTACGACAACGCCCAGAGCCGCGAGGCGTTCTTCGGCCCTGACGGCGAGGCGCTGATGGCCGAGGTCAACGCGGTCATGAAGGAGCTCACGGAGTCCGGCGAGCTCGTCGGCGGGGAGGCGCTCGCGGACCCGTCGAACACGAGGACCGTGCGGGTCCTCGACGGTGTGCCGGCGGTCACCGACGGTCCGTTCGTCGAGGCCAAGGAGCACCTCGGCGGCTACCTCATGGTCGAGTGCGAGACGCCGGAGCGCGCCGCCGACATCGCCGTGCGCTGGCCGAGCGCCCGGTTCACCCCGCTCGAGGTGCGGCCGATCATGGACCAGTCCGGCCCGGAGCTGTGAGGACGGACGCCCGCATCGAGGACCTGCTGCGCCGCCTGGCGCCGCAGGTCCTCGGCGTTCTCGTCCGCCGCCACGGGCAGTTCGACGCGTGCGAGGACGCGGTTCAGGAGGCGCTGCTCGCCGCCGCGCTCCAGTGGCCCGAGGAGGGCGTGCCGGAGAGCCCGACGGGATGGCTCATCACGGTCGCCTCCCGCCGGCTCACCGACCAGTGGCGCAGCGAGCACGCGCGCCGCGCGCGGGAGGACACCGCCGCGAGCCTCGTGACCCGCGACGAGGCCTTCGCGCCGCCGGCTGGCGACGAGCCCGTGCCGGAGGAAGACGACACGCTGACGCTCCTGTTCCTCTGCTGCCACCCGGCGCTCTCGCCGGCGTCGCAGCTCGCGCTCACGCTGCGCGCCGTCGGCGGCCTGACGACGGCCGAGATCGCCAGGGCGTTCCTCGTCCCCGAGGGGACGATGGCGCAGCGCATCAGCCGCGCGAAGCAGCGGATCAAGGCCACGGGCATCGGGTTCGACCTGCCGCCCGAGCCGGAGCGGGCGGAGCGCCTGCGCGTGGTCCTCCACGTGCTCTACCTGATCTTCAACGAGGGCTACACGGCCACGGCCGGTCCGCACCTGCAGCGGAGCGAGCTGACCGCGGAGGCGATCCGCCTGACTCGCGCCGTCCACGGCCTGCTGCCGGACGACGGCGAGGTCGCCGGGCTGCTCGCGCTGATGCTGCTGACGGAGGCGCGGCGCGCCGCGCGCACGCGACCCGACGGCGCCCTGGTGCCGCTCGCCGAGCAGAACCGCGACCGGTGGACCGCCGAGCTCGTCGACGAGGGCGCCGCGCTGGTCGCCGACACGCTGGCGCGGGCGCCGATCGGCCCGTACCAGCTGCAGGCCGCGATCGCCGCGGTCCACGACGAGGCGCGCCGCGCCGAGGACACGGATTGGCGGCAGATCGTCGCGCTGTACGAGCTGCTCGAGCGGATCTCCTCGAACCCGATCGTCACGCTCAACCACGCGGTCGCGGTGGCGATGGTGCACGGGCCCGAGGCCGGGCTCGAGCTCCTGGCCCCGCTCGACGCGGACGAGCGGATGGCGACGAACCACCGCCTCGACGCGGTCCGCGCGCACCTGCTCGAGCTCGCGGGCGACCGCGAGGGGGCCCGCGAGCGCTACCGGCGCGCCGCGCGGCGGACGACGAGCCTCCCCGAGCAGCGCTATCTCGAGGCCAAGGCCTCCCGGCTCGGCTAGACGTCGAGGACCGCGGCGCCGCGCACGTGGACGACGCGGGTCGGACCGATGCGCGTGACGAGCTTCCAGTGCGGCGGGCAGGTGTGGCCGTGGAGGAGCCACGCCGGGCGCTCGCGCTCGACCCAGGCGGGGAGCGTCGGCCAGCCGCGGTGGATCGGGTCGTCCGGCTCGTCGTTGACGCCGGCCGGCGGCGTGTGGGTGACGAGCACGTCGGCGCGCGGCAGCCGCGCGATCAGCGCCGCGGCCTCCTCGTCGGTCCACTCGTAGCTGGCGTCGTGCTTGTACCGGGGCGAGCCGTCGAGGCCGGTGAAGCTCAGGCCCGCGCGCGTCACCCGGCGCAGGTGGAGGTCCTCGGCGCCCACGGAGTCGAGCAGCTCCGGCGAGTCGTGGTTGCCGTGGATGCCGAGCTTCGGCAGCTCGACCTCGGCGAGGCCGTCGATCCACGCCGGCTCCAGGTCCCCGACGAGGACGATCAGCTGGGGCTCGGCCGCCTCGACGAGCTCGGCGACGGGGCAGGGCGGCGGCGCGTCCGCGAGCGCCAGGATGCGCATCCGCCGCACGGTAGCGATCGGCGTCCCACTCCCGGATCTCCGCGGGGGGAAGGCAAGAGCCGGGGGACGCTTACGCGCCGACCGGGTGCCAGGCCGTCTTCAGCTCGGTCACGGCCTCGAGCCGCGACAGCGAGTCCGCCACGGCCTCGTCGTAGGTCGCGGCCGGGCGGCCGTGGCGCACGCGCTTGATCGTCTCGGCGCCGAGACGGTCGAGCTCCGCGGAGAGCTCGGCGTCGCCGGCGGCGTCGAGGATCGCGTTCAGGTCGCGGTGGGCGCCGAGCGCCTGCGCGAGCTCGCCGCGCCGGCCCGAGAGGAGGTTGACGACCCCGCCGGGGACGTCGGAGACGCCGAGGACCTCGCCGAGGTCGAGGCCGCCGAGCGGCCACTTCTCCGAGAGGATCGCGACGACGACGTTGCCGGCGGCCAGCGCGGGGGCGACCTCGGCGATCAGACCGAGGAGCTCCGGCTCGTCGGGGGCGACGACGCCGACGATGCCGGTCGGCTCGGGCACCGAGAACGACAGGAACGGCGCGGCGACCGGGTTGACGCCGCCGAGGACGGGATGGATCTTGTCGGTCCAGCCCGCGTAGTGGAGGAGCACGTCGATCGCCGCGTCGACCTCGTCGCGGCTCACCGAGCGCGCCGCGAGCTCGGCCGCCCGCGACTCGAGCGCCTCGGCCGCGCGATAGAGGATCTGGCCGCGGTTGTACGCGGTGCGCGCCGCCCACGGGCCGAACGCCTTCCGGGCGGCGGCGACCGCGTCGCGCACGTCCTTGCGCGACGCGCGCGGGAGGTTGGCGACGTGCGCGCCGTCGCGGCCGAGCGCGTGGTCGTAGCGGCCCGACTCGGAGCGGACGAACGCGCCGCCGATCCACAGCTTGTAGGTCTTGCGGACGGAGAGGCGGGTCATGGGAAAAAGGGGTCAGGCCCCTTTTTCACGCAGGTAGGGGCGCAGCCCGGCCGGGCCGCCCTCGCGGCCGAAGCCGCTCTCCTTGTAGCCGCCGAACGCGGCCGTGGGATCGAAGTGGTTGTAGGTGTTCTGCCAGACGACGCCCGCTTGCAGCGCGGCCGCGACCTCGAACGCCTTCGCGCCCTTGTCGGTCCAGATGCCGGCAGCGAGCCCGTAGCGCGAGTTGTTGGCCTTCTCGATCGCCTCGGCCTGGGTGCGGAACGTCAGTACGGAGACCACCGGGCCGAAGATCTCCTCGACCGCGATCCGGTGCGCCGGGGAGACGTCGGTGAACAGCGTCGGCGCGAACCAGTAGCCGCGCTCGGGGACGTCGCACGCGACCGTCCGCCGCACCGCGCCCTCCTCCTCGCCGGCGGCCACGAGCGCCTCGATCCGCGCGAGCTGCTCGGCCGAGTTGATCGCGCCGACGTCGGTGTTCTTGTCGAGCGGGTCGCCGACCCGGAGGTTGCCCATCCGGCGCCACAGCTTCGCGACCACCTGGTCGGCCACGCTCTCCTGGATCAGCAGCCGCGAGCCGGCGCAGCACACATGGCCCTGGTTGAAGAAGATGCCGTTGACGATCCCCTCGACGGCCTGATCCAATGCCGCGTCCTCGAAGACGATGTTCGCGGACTTGCCGCCGAGCTCGAGCGTCAGGCCCACGTCGCGCCCGGCGAGCGCCGTCTGGATGTCGCGGCCGACGCCGGTCGAGCCGGTGAACGCGATCTTGTCGATCCCCGGCGCACGCACGAGCGTGGCGCCGGTCGCGCCGTCGCCCGGCACGATCGCCACGACGCCGGCGGGCAGCTCGGCCTCCTGGCAGATCTCGGCGAGGAGCAGCGCGGTCAGCGGCGTCGTCTCCGCCGGCTTGAGGATCGCCGCGTTGCCGCAGGCGAGCGCCGGCGCGAGCTTCCACGCCGCCATCAGCAGCGGGAAGTTCCACGGGACGATCTGGCCGACCACGCCCATCGGCTCGACCTCGCGCCCGGCGACGCCATAGCGGAGCTTGTCCGCCCAACCGGCGTAGTGGAAGAAGTGCGCAGCGGCGAGCGGGATGTCGACGTCGCGCGACTCGCGGAGGGGCTTGCCGCCGTCGAGCGACTCGACGACCGCGAGCTCCCGCGCCCGCTCCTGGATCAGGCGCGCGACGCGGAACAGGTACTTCGCGCGCTCGCGGCCCGGCAGCGCCGCCCACGCAGGCTGCGCGGCGCGCGCGGCCTCGATCGCCGCCTCGAGGTCCTTCGGCCCCGCCCAGGCGACCTCGGCCAGCGGCTCCTCCGTCGCCGGGTTGATCGTCGGCTCGCGCCGGCCGTCTACCGGGTCGCGGAACTCGCCGCCCACGAACAGGCCGTAGGAGTCGCGCAGGCGGACGTGGTCGGTGGCCTCGGGCGCCGGCGCGTAGTCCCAGACGATCGAGGTGCGAACGCTCATTCCTTCGAGAAGTCCTCGGAGCGCCCGTAGCGCCCGGTCTCGGTCTTGGCGTACTGCATCAGGAGGTCGTTGAGGACCGACGAGGCTCCGATGCGGAACCGGTCCGCCGTCAGCCACTCGTCGCCCAGCGTCTCCTTCACGAGCACCAGCCGGTGGAGCGCCGCCTTGCTCGTCGACACGCCTCCGGCCGCCTTGAACCCGACGATGCGCCCGGTGCGCTCGGCGTAGTCGCGGATCGCCTCGAGCATGACCAGGCAGACGCCGGGCGTGGCGCCGGTCGCCGCCTTGCCCGTCGAGGTCTTGACGAAGTCCGCGCCGGCCTCCATGGAGATCATCGACGCGTGGCGAACGTGGTCGTAGGAGCCGAGCTCGGCGGTCTCGACGATGACCTTCAGGTGGGCGTCCCCACAGGCCTCCTTGACGCGGACGATCTCCTCCTGCACGCGCGCGTCGTCACCGGCGAGGAACGCCTCGCGCGAGATCACCATGTCGATCTCCTCAGCCCCGGCGGCGATGGCGTCCTCCGTCTCGCGCAGCTTGACGTCGAGGCCGACCTGCCCGCTGGGGAACCCGGTGGCGACCGACGCGGTGCGCACACCGGTGCCCTGGAGCGCCCCGCGCGCGACGCCCGCAAGCGCCGGGTAGACGCAGATCGCTGCCACGGAGGGGATCTCGGGCATCGTCGGCGCCGGACATACCGCCTTCGCGCACAGCTGGCGGACCTTGCCCGGCGTGTCGGCGCCCTCGAGCGTCGTCAGGTCGAGCATCGAAACCGCGAGGCGGATGCCCTGCTGCTTCGCGGTCGTCTTGATCGAGCGCTTGCCGAGCATCGCGGCGCGCTCCTCGATGCCGACGCGGTCGACGTGGGGCAGACGGCGGATCACGCATCCAGGCTACCGGGAACCCGGCACCGCTCCCGCACCATTCCGCGCGTAGGCCTGGGCTCATGGCGGGGCTCCGGGACGGCCTGCTGGAGCGCGAGGACGAGCGGGCGGAGCTCGCCGCCGCGCTCGACCGTCACGTCCGGCGTCGTGCGGGTTCCTCGCCGCGAGCTCGACCTGAGCTCGCGCGCGCAGCTGGAGAGGGCGCTCGGTCAGGCCGCGTAGGTGCGGCTCGCCGCCGGCTCCAGGTAGCCGAGGGCAAGGTCGGCTACGACCGCCTCGAGGCCGCCGGCGTCGGCCGCGGTCCGGCGCTGGCGCTCGGCGCCGGTCGAGCGGCCGAGGGTCTCCACCGAGGTCAGCGCCTCGGCGCAGTCGAGCGCGGCCGCGTGCGGCGCGGCGGCGGCGAGGAGCCGGGAGAGCACACCGCGCGCGGGGACGCGGCGGTCGCCGTCCGGATCGAGGAAGGCGGCGTCCATCCCGTCGCGGGCGGCGAGGAAGCGGTTCTCGTCCAGAACCTCGGGCGCGGACAGGAGGCGGGGCGACGCGTAGCCCTCCTCGAGCTCGAGCCGCGCCACCGACTGCACGAGGGCGCACAACGCGACCGTGTCGGCCGCGCACGCCTGAGCGTCCATGATGCGCACCTCGACGGTCCCGAACCGCGGCTGGAGGCGCACGTCCCACCACAGGAACGTCGGGTCGTCGAACGCACCGCAGCGGAGCATCACGTCGACGGCCTCGACCCACTCGTCGTAGGAGCCGAACCCGCGCGGTATCCCGACGCGCGGGAAGGCCTGGAAGATCGACGTCCGCGCCGACGCGAGACCGCTGTCGCGTCCCTGCCAGAACGGCGAGTTGGCGGAGAGCGCGAGCAGCAGCGGCAGGTGCGCGCGCAGGCGGTCGTGCAGCAACGTCGCGCGCTCGGCCTCGTCGACGCCGACGTGGATGTGCAGGGCGAACGTCGGCTCGCGCCGCGCCAGCTCGCGCATCGACTCGTGGACCTGCCGGTAGCGAGGAGTCGCCGACACCTCGATCTCCGTCCACACGGCCAGCGGGTGCGTGCCCGCGCTCGCGACCGCGAGGCCGAGCTGAGCGAGCTCACGCGCCACGCCGGCGCGGTGGAGCTGCAGGCGATCGCCGAGGGTGGGGACGCTCACCTCGGGCGCGGTCGACAGCTCCAACGCGCAGCCGTGCGTCTCGCCCGTCAGGTGGTCGCGGACCGCCGCGGGGAGGCCCTCCATCGCGTCGGCCCCGCGCGCCGCCAGCGCCAGCGTGTCGGGATCGAGGAGCATGAACTCCTCCTCGACACCGATCGTGTAGGGCGTCGACGGGACCCACGTCGACCAAGCGGTCATACCTGGGTTTACCCCGCCAGAGCTTCGTCAGCCCGGCCGAGCGATCGTGCGGCGGATGCGTCGACGAAGGCGGAGAACAGCGCGCGCTGCTCCGGTCGGTCGACGAGCCCCTCCGCATGCCATTGCACCGCGAGGACGAAGCGCTCTCCGACGCCCTCGAGCGCCTCGATCGTCCCGTCGGGCGCCCACGCCACCGGCGTGAGCCCGTGCCCGAGATCCGCAGCAGCCTGATGATGGAATGAGTTCACCTTGGTGCGCTGGCGCGCGAGGATCGCCGCCAGCCGGCCGGACGAGTGCACGCGGACCCAGTGGGTCGGCCGGTCGACAGGGTCGGCCTGACGATGGACGATCCGATCGCCGGCGGCTTCGGGGAGGTGTTGATGGAGCGTACCGCCGCGCGCCACGTTGAGGAGCTGCAGGCCGCGGCAGATGGCGAGGATCGGCAGCCCGCGCTCGTCGGCGGCACGGGCGAGTGCGAGCTCGAAGGCGTCGAGCGCCGGCTCGGTCGGGCCCAGCGCCGGGTGGTCGGCGCCGCGATAGGCCGCCGGGTCGATGTCGGGGCCACCCGAGAGACACACCCCGTCGACGCGTTCGACGATCGCCTCGACCGCCGCGGGCCCGAGCGGCGGGAGCACCACGGGTACGCCGCCCACGCGGTCGATCGCGCGCAGGTAGCTGAGCCCCAGGACCATGTCGCGGCGCGGCGGCTCGCCCTCGGCCACCGCCCCGGTCCCGGTCGTGGCCGCCTCGCGGATCTCGGAGGTGGAGACGGCGATCAGCGGCCGGGCGCGCCGCACGTCGCCCCGGAGCCGCGCGGCACCGGCCTCGAATCGCATTCGACCAGGATCCCGGGTCAGCCGGACCACTTCCCCTAGCCTACGGTCCGACATTCGCCCGCCAGGGGTCGCCCGGGTGTCCAAGACGGATAATGCCGCCGGCATGCGCCGCGCGGCCGTCATCGTCATGGATGCCTGCGGCGTGGGGGAGCTGCCCGACGCCGGGGACTACGGCGACGCGGGCGCGAACACGCTCGTCCATCTCGCCGAGCGCGCGGGCGGCCTCCACCTGCCGACGCTCCAGCACCTCGGCCTGGGCTCGATCGTCCCGATCGAGGGCGTGGCGCCCGCCGAGGACCCCGTGGTGCACGGCCGCCTGCATCCGCTCGGCCCGGGCAAGGAGTCGACGACGGGGCACTGGGAGCTCATGGGCGCGGTCCCCGAACAGCCGCTCCCGACCTATCCCGACGGGTTCCCGCCCGAGGTGGTGGCGGCGCTCGAGCGCGCGACCGGCCTGCGCTTCTGCTGCAACCGCCCCTACAGCGGCACCGCCGTCCTCGACGCCTACGGCGAGCACCACCTCGAGACCGGCGAGGTCATCCTCTACACCTCGGCCGACTCGGTGCTGCAGCTCGCGGCCCACGTGGACCGGCTCCCCGAGCCGGACCTCTACGCCGCCTGCGAGGCGGCGCGCGCGGTGATGAGCGGGGAGCACGCGGTCGGCCGCGTCATCGCCCGGCCGTTCGAGGGAGAGCCCGGCGCGTTCCGCCGGCGCGAGGGTCGCCGTGACTACGCGCTGCCACCGCCGGGGCGCACCTACCTCGACGAGCTGCAGGCCGCCGGCGCGCCCGTGCACGGCGTCGGGAAGATCCGGGACCTGTTCGCCGGCGCCGGCATCGACGTCAAGCACGAGGGCGCCACGAACGCGAAGGCGATCGCCTCGACGACCGCGCTCCTGCGCGACCTCGAGTCGGGGCTCGTCTTCGTCAACCTGGTCGAGACCGACCAGGTCTACGGCCATCGCCACGACATCGCGGGCTTCGCGCGGGAGCTCGCGACGATCGACGCCGCCGTCGCGGAGTGGCTCGCGCTCCTGCGGGAGGACGACCTCCTGGTGCTCACGGCCGACCACGGCGTCGACCCCGTCGCGGCGCACACCGACCACACGCGCGAGTACACGCCGCTGCTGGCGGCGTTCGCCGGCCACGGCGGCCGGCGCCACGAC
>JAOPZQ010000545.1 GCA_025964075.1 Solirubrobacterales bacterium
CGCGATGACGCGGGCGCGGCGGCGCGTCGTGCTCGCCTACCCGCAGGCGTCCGACATCGGCGCCGCCCAGCCCCCGTCCCCGTTCGCCGAGGAGGCGCGCGCCGCCGTGGCGGCCGATTGGGAGGACCGGGCGGAGGAGCTCTTCGGCCCGGCCGAGACGCTCCACGCGACCTACCGGGCGCTCCGCGACGAGGTGCTCGAGTCCGTCTCGCGCGCCGGCGGCCGGCTCAGCGAGCTGCGCTTCGACACCGACCTCGACATCTCCCACGCCGTCGTCCGCTACCTCGAGCTGATCAAGCTCGCGGCGCTCATCGACCGCTCGGCGGACCAGGGCGTCGAGGAGGCGCTCGTCGAGATCAACACGCGCGTCCTCCAGGCGGTCTCGCCCGAGCAGCGGGAGATCTTCCTCACGTCGTCGCTCGACGACTACCTCCTCGGGGCCGAGAAGGACGCCGGGCGGCGCGCCCAGGCGATCGCGGCGCGCGACGAGCCGTCGCTCGAGCCCTTCCTGCCCCGGCGCGGCGACGGGCTCGTGCTCTCGGCCTCCGACATCGACACCTACCGGGCCTGCCCGCTGAAGTACAAGTTCGCGCGCGTCTTCCGCATCCAGAGCGAGCCGACCCTGAACCAGCGCTTCGGGATCGTCGTGCACCAGGTGCTCGAGCGCTTCCACGCGGCGGGCTCGCGCACGACCGACGAGATCCTCGGGCTGCTCGAGGCCGCCTGGCGCCGCAGCGGGTTCGGCGACTCCGAGCAGGAGCGCCAGCTCCGCGGCAAGGCGGTCGGGGCGCTGACCCGCTACCAGGAGCGCTTCGACGCGGAGGAGTCCGAGCCGGTGTGGTTCGAGCGGGCGTTCGCGTTCAAGCTCGGGCCGCACCTCCTGCGCGGCCGGGTCGACCGGGTCGACCGCCTCCCCGGCGGCGGCTACGAGCTGATCGACTACAAGACCGGCCGCCCGAAGACGCCCGGCCAGCTCAAGGAGGACGTCCAGCTCTCCCTCTACGCGATCGGCGCGCGCGAGGCGTGGTCGCTCTACTCACCGCGCCAGAGCTACTACTACGTCCTCGACGACGAGAAGGTCGCCGTCCCCCAGGCCGACCAGGACGACGAGTGGCTCACTGCGACGGTGATGGAGGTCGCGGAGGGGATCGGCGCCCAGGGCTTCGAGCCGACGCCGAGCTACGCGACGTGCTCGATGTGCGACTACCTGATCGTCTGTCCGGCGTCCGAGCGTTAGAGCGCCCTGGCGAGGCGCGCTGCCGCGGCACGGCCCGCGGCCAGCGAAGGGTGCTCGGCCGGGGTCGGGGGTCGAGCAACCCGCCGGCGAGGATCACCCGGCCGCGAGCGAGTGGCCGGCTGGCCATGCCGAAGATTCCCTCGAGGTCGCCGGTCAGGTCGGGATCGCGGTCGTCGAGCCGGGACGACCAGAACAGATCGCCCGGTAGACGCGCCTCGTCGGCCATCAGTTGCGACGGCGCGGGGATGCGCCACTCGAGGTCGACGCCCGCCGACTCGCGCCCGGGAGAACCGTAGTCGGGCCGGCCACGTGGAGCGCGTGGCGATCCTTGCCGAGCGCTCAGTCGTTCCCGCGCTGGCGCAGGAAGCGCTGGAACTCGCGGGCGAGCGTGTCGCCTGAGGGCAGCTGGCCGAGGTCCTGGCCGCTCTCCTCGGCCTCGCTCGCGGCCTGCTCGAGCCGCTCGACGAACGCCTGGATCTCCGGGTCGGACTGCACCGCGCGGTTGACCTGCGTGTCGTAGTCGGCGGCGGCGGTCTCGAGCGCGGTCGCGTCGACCGCGACGCCGACGAGGCCCTCGAGCTTGCGGACGAGCGCCAGCGCGGCCTTCGGGTTGGGCACCGCCGAGATGTAGTGCGGCACGGCGGCCCACAGGCTCGCGGACGGGATGCCCGCCTCCTGGCAGGCGCCGTGGAGCACGCCGACGATGCCGGTCGGCCCCTCGTAGCTCGAGTTCGACAGGCCGAGCCGCTCGACCAGCGACGGGTCCGACGCGAGTGCGCTGACCGCGATCGGGCGCGAGTGCGGCACGTCGGCGAGCAGCGAGCCGAGCGTCACGACCATCTGGACGCCGAGGGCCTCGGCGAGGTCGACGATCACGCGCACGAAAGTCCGCCAGCGCATGCTCGGCTCGGTGCCGGCGAGGAGGACGAGGTCGCGCGGAGCGCGCGGCACGCGAACCTCGTAGAGCTCCACGGCGGGCCAGTCGATCCGGCGCGTCCGGCCGTCCGTCAAGCGGATCTGCGGCCGGGTGGCCTGGAAGTCGTAGAACTCCTCCGGGTCGATCGTCGCGAAGCGCTCGGCGTTGAGGGCGCCGCCGACGAACGTCAGGGCGGTCGAGGCGGCGTCGCCGGCGTCGTTCCATCCCCTGAACGCGCACACCAGCGCGGGGGCGCGCAGGGCCTCGGGTCGGCGATCCCAAAGGAGAGGCTGCATCCGATCCAAGGTACATCATGGTCCGATGAGCACCGGGACCATCTCCGAGACCGGCGGCATCGCCGCGCTGGGCGCGGGCGACCAGGTCGACGGCGTGTTCGCCTGCACGCGCAAGGACCGCCTCACCGCCCGCACCGGGACGTCCTACCTGGCGCTCGAGCTGCGCGACCGGACGGGCACGATCGAGGCGCGCGCGTTTCGCGACGCCGACATGCTCGCGGGGCGCTTCGAGCGCGGCGACCTCGTGCGCGTGCGCGGGCGCGTCGAGCGCTTCCGGGAGGCCCTGCAGGTCGAGGTCCTCGCGATCGCCCGGGCCGCCGAGGGCGACGCCGACCCCGCGGCGTTCCTGCCGACGGCGTACCGCGACCTCGACGAGCTCGACGGCTTCCTCGAGCACCTCGCGCGCGAGGTCTACGACCCCGGGTTCCGCGCGCTGCTCGACGGGCTCCTGGGCGACGCCGCGGTGCGCGCCGAGTGGCGGCGTGCGCCGTGCTCGCGGGCGGGCCACCACGCCTACCTCGGCGGCCTGCTCGAGCACACGGTCGCGGTCGCCCAGCTCGCGCACGAGCTCTGCACGATCCACCCGGGCCTCGAGTCGGACCTGCTCGTCACCGCCGCGCTCGTCCACGACATCGGCAAGACGCGCGAGTTCACCTACGGCGCCGACATCGGCCTGAGCGAGGAGGGTCGCCTGCTCGGCCACCTCGCGCTGGGCCAGCGGCTGATCGAGGCGCGCGCCGGCGCCCTGGCGGAGGACCGCCGCCTCGCGCTCCTGCACTGCGTGCTCACCCACCACGGGGCCGACCAGGCGCCGGGCCGGCGCTTCGCCTCGGCGGAGGCCCTCGCGCTCTACCGCGTGAACGCCCTCGACGCGGGCGTCAAGGGCGCTCTGGAACACGGCCTCGGCAGCGCCTAACGCGCGACGCGGTACCGGATGTGGGTGGCGCCGGGGGAGTCGATGACCTGCGTCGGCTCGAGGCGCACGCCGGCGAGCTCGGGCCGGTCGAAGAGCCGGATCCCGCCACCGAGGAACACCGGAGCGACGTGGAGCTCGAGCTCGTCGAGGAGGCCGGCGGCGAGGTAGCGCTGGACGATCTCCGCGCCGCCCGCGACCTCGACGTCCCGGCCGCCGGCGGCCGCCTTGGCCTGCGCGAGCGCGCTCTCGATGCCGTCGGCGACGAACGTGAACGTCGTCCCTCCTTCACGCGGGAGCGGCTCGCGGGCGCGGCTCGTGACGACGAACACCGGCGCCCGGAACGGCGGGTTGGGCCCCCACGGCTCCTCGCCGTTGTCGAACATCCGCCGCCCCATGACGACGGCGCCGCTGCGCTCCTGGATCTCCTGGACGAGCTCGTGGTCGCGGTCGGTGCGTCCCCCCGCGAGGCCATGGCGCTCGCGCCACGCGGCGACGTCGAAGATCCACTCGTGGACCCGCTCGCCGCCGTCGCCCAGCGGGTTGCCGGGTCCGTCGCCGGGGCCGGCGACGTACCCGTCGAGCGAGACGGACATCTGGGCGTACACGGTCTGCATGGCGTCTTCTCCGGGTGTCGGGGCGCTCCCGTCGAGCGCGTTCGCTCGTAGGTCGGAGCCGCGCCCGGGTCCTCGACATGCTCAGGGCAGCAGGCGCTTCGGCGCCTTCCGGCTCCAGGCCTCGGCGAGGAGATCGGCGAGGAGCCGCTCGTCCGCCCGCGCGAGCTCCACCTGAACGGCGCCGAGTCGCTTGCCCCACGGGAACGGCGCGCACGCGCCGGGATCCTCCTCGACCGCCGCATGGATGCCGTGCTCGTCGAGCATCACGTTCATGTGCGTCGCGGTCCACAGCGTCGCGAAGATCTTGCCGCCGACGCGGAACGACGGCCGCCCGTGGTGGTCCTGCTCGGTCGCCTCGGGCAGGGCGAGGGCGATGCGGCGGGCGTCGGCGTCGGTCACGGAGCAAAGGGTCCCACGGGGCGCCGAGCGGGTCCACGACGACGACCACGAAAGGACGGGATCGGCCGGCTTGCGCTCGCGGGACGTGCATGTCGTCGACCACACGGCTCGACCTCGCCATCCGTCGACGTTAGGCACGCCAGGCCAGCATCGACGCGCACCTCGATCATGACGGGCCGCGTTGGTCGACGTTATGCACGCTCCGGAGACGGCGGCGCCGTCCGTGCTTCCCTCGAGGCGTCGTTTTCCAGCAGTCGCCTCCGCTCCCCACCGGCACGATGCGCCGAGTATCCCATTAGGATGCGCGCCCGCATGACCGCGACCATCCCCGCCGATCTCCGCGAGCGCGTCGAGTCGCTCACGTGGTACCACACGTTCGACCTGCCGGGCGGGATCGTGACGCCCGGGTTCTACGACCTGCGGCCGCTCATCCCGAAGCTCCCGCTCCCCGAGTCGCTCGCGGGCAAGCGCTGCCTCGACGTCGGGTCGGCCGACGGCTTCCTCGCCTTCGAGATGGCGCGGCGCGGCGCCGCCGAGGTCGTCTCCCTCGACCTCGACGACTCGAGCGCCGAGGACTGGCAGGGCGACACCGGCGAGGAGCACAAGAGCGGCGGCAGCGGCCGGGCGTCCGCCGCGTTCCGGCTCGTCCGGGACACGCTCGGCCTCGACGTCGAGCGCCTGGACATGTCGGTCTACGACCTCGATCCGGCCGAGCAGGGCCACTTCGACTACGTCGTGATGGGCAACCTCCTGCTCCACCTCGCCGACCCGGCGCGCGCGCTGCGCGCGATCGGCACGGTGATGAAGCCCGACGCCGAGCTCCTCTCGGTCGAGCCGGTCTCGCTGTCGCTGACCGTCGTGCACCCGCGCCGCCCGGTGGCCCAGCTCTGCCCGGTCGACGAGCCCCAGTGGTGGACGCTCAACCTGCGCGCCAACGCCCGACTCATGTACGCCGCCGAGTTTGACATCGTCGAGCGCCGCTGGCCCCTCCGGGTCCAGTTCGGCCCCTCCTTCCCCCGGCTGCCGAAGGAGTGGCGCTCGAAGTCCGGCTGGGGCTGGGGCTCGACGCTCAACTTCTGGCTCGTCACGCGCCAGGTCGGGCTGCCCACCGTGGCGGTGCGCCTGCGGCTGGCGCGGCCCTAGGAACTCCTAGGCTTCGCGGCGGAGCGGCACGGGTCTGGTGGCCCATCCGGCCTTCAAAGCCGGCAGGCCGTGGTAGCCCCACGGTTGGTAGGTTCGATTCCTACGCCGCTTCGTCGCCGCCGTCCGAGTACGGTTCCGGCAATGTGGCGGGTCGGGGTCGTCGTCGTGATGCTGTTCCTCAGCGTGCTGCCGCTCCTCGCGCAGAGCGACGCGCAGCTTCCCGCCCCGCTGAACGACCTGCTCGCGCTCGGCCAGGCGGGCGGGCAGACGCCGGCGCAGGCGCCGATCGTCACGCGCTCGGAGCCGGCGCTGGCGGCGACTCCGCTCGTGCCCTGCGCCTCGGGTTCACGTCCCCAGCCGGGGATCGATGGGCGCGTCCCGGCCGGCTCGGCGACGAACGGCCTCTCGTGCAACACGACGATGCTCAGCCACCAGGGGACCTCGGGCGGGTTCAAGGTCCTGCGCTACGTCGACGAGGCGGGCCACGTGTGCGCGTTCTACGACACCGCCCTGCTCTTCCCGATCAACGCGCTGAAGCTCAGCGGGACCTCACTCGGCGTCGCGGTCCTCGACATGTCGGACCCGACCCATCCGGTGCAGACGGACACGTTGACGACGCTCCCGATGCTCTCGCCGCACGAGTCGCTGACGGTCAACGTCAAGCGGGGGCTCATCGCGGCGGTCCTGGGCAACCCGGCCACGGCCCCCGGGCTGGTCTCGATCTACGACGCCCACCGGGAC
Organism: Solirubrobacterales bacterium; assembly: GCA_025964075.1. GTDB lineage: Bacteria > Actinomycetota > Thermoleophilia > Solirubrobacterales > Solirubrobacteraceae > JAOPZQ01. Next base: position 6,263 of record JAOPZQ010000545.1, read on the forward strand.
TGCCGGCGCCCGGTGCTTCAGTCGACGAAGCTCGTCGCCCGCTTCGGGCACGAGAGCGGGTTCTCCCCCGACGGCAGGACGTTCTACGCGGCGGGCACCGCGGTGCAGGCGATCACCGCGATCGACGTGACCGACCCGAAGAACCCGCACGCGATCTGGCAGGGGAACGTCATGTCCCATGGTCTCTCGTTGAGCGACGATGGCAACCGGGCGTACATCGCCGACACGCGCGGGGACATGCTGATCCTCGACACGAGCGAGATCCAGGCGCGCAAGTCGAATCCGCAGGCGCGCGAGATCAGTCGCCTGACCTGGAGCTCGGCGTCGATCCCCCAGAACGCCCTGCCCTTCACCGAGCACGGGCACCCCTACATCCTCGAGTTCGACGAGTACAACGCCGGCGTCCGCGCCGGCAACCCGGACGCGGTGGGCGCGGCGCGGATCATCGACATCGCCGACGAGAAGGCTCCGCACGTCGTCGCGAACCTCCGCCTGCAGGTCAACCAGCCGGCCGAGCACCACGCCGCCGGCGGCGACCCCGGAGCTTTCAGCCCGGTCCAGGGCTATGCCGCGCACTACTGCAACCTCTCGACGCGCGTCGACCCGAAGGTGGTCGCGTGCTCCTTCATCACGTCGGGGTTGCGGCTCTTCGACATCAGCGACCTGACCGCGCCGAAGGAGATCGGCTACTTCGTGGCGCCGACGAAGCCGCGCGCCGAGAACGGGTTCATGGCCAGCGACTTCGCGATGTCGATGCCCGCGTTCGACGTCGCTCGGCACGACGTCTGGTACTCCGACGGCGCGAGCGGCTTCTACGTCGTCCACGTGGACGACAGCGTCTGGCCCACCGATGTCGCCGCGGCGCCGCGCGCCTGCACGAGCCGTCGCCGCTTCCGCGTCAAGGTGCACGTGCCGCGTGGGGCCACGGTGCGCAGCGTGCATGCAACGGTCGCCGGCAAGCGGGCCCAGGTCGTCCGCCGCGGGCGTGCCGTCTACGTCGTGGTCGAGCTGAGGGGACGCTCGCGCGGCGCGGCGCGGATGGTGGTGCGAGTGGCGCTCCGCGGCCGCCGTCGAGTACTGACCGTTCGCCACCTCTACCACCCGTGCGTCGTGCGAACACGGGCGACCCGCGGGTGACCTGCTCCGTTGCGTCGCGGGCGTGGGCTTCGCTCAGCGGCGCTCGTTCGGCGGCGGGTTGCCGCCGGGGTTGCCCGGCAGGATCGTCGGGCGCGGCGGCTGTGGAGGTGCGGCGGACTCAGGCACGGTGGCCTCCTGGCGGGTTGGTCGCCGGGGCGGCGTGGGCGCCGTCGGGCGACGGGGGTTCGGGCGGGGCTTCGAGCGGCGCGGCGAGATCGTTCGGCAGTCGGTCGCCGACGAGGAGCGCGGCGTTCAGGTGCCAGGCG
>JAOPZQ010000546.1 GCA_025964075.1 Solirubrobacterales bacterium
CGCGTGATCTGGGTAAGCGGGCGCTCTTCGCCCCCGGGGAGGCTCGGGTAGATGTACCCCTCGATGCGCTCGCGGTGGGTCTTTACCGTCCTGGGATCGCGACCGACGCGAGACGGCCAGATGCTCATCCACTCTCCGAGCGTGAGGCCGCCGCCCTCGAGCGAAACGCCCTGGTTGAGCTCGGCGACGAGTTCCGCTGTCGCGCGGCGGGCTGCGGCCTGGGTCGGGTGCGTCCCGGCACGCTTCTTGCGGTTGTCAGCGTCGCGGTAGCTCGCGTGCCAGCCCGTGATCCTCCCGTTGGCGTTCCGGATGGCGACGGGCGCAATGCTGCGGGCGACACCAACCTCGGCGCGCGGCCGGCCGCGGCGTTCGGTCACCGTTGACCGCCCGTCGTGTGGGCGGCCAAGAAGCGCTCGACCTCGCTTGGTTGGATCACCGTCACCGTGGTTGACAGCCTATGGGCTCTGAGCCTGCCCTGGCGAATCCACGTGGTGATAGTGCGCCTGCTGACTTGGAGGTATGTGGCCAACTCGGGAACGGTCCAGCACGGCTGGACCGCAATCGGTTCGACGTCGTTCGCAGGCCGCAACGGGACGACTCGGCCGTGCTCACCAGTCACTCGAATCGCGTCCATGGACCGGTGTTCCGGAGACGGGTCGCCTCGTCGGCCGGGACCCTCACCGTCCCGCCGAGGTCGATCAGCCGCAGGCGTCCGCGGCGTGCCCAGCGGTCGACCGTCCTCGGGTGCAGGCCCAGCGCCGCCGCCGCCTCCTCACGGGTGAGCGGCCGTGGCGGGCGCTCTGGCGACACGTGGATCGGCACGAGGTGCGCCGGCAGCCTCGGCGGCCGCCCCGAGCGCCGGCGGTCCGCCGCGGCGCCAGTCATGCAGCACCCCCGAGGGAAGCCTCGTCAACCTCGAGCAGGAGGTCGAGGAGGAGGATGCGGGTGTCCTCCAGGGCCGCGCTCCATGCAGCGTGGAGCAGCGCGTTGGCGAGGTCGCGCCGTTCGGCCGGGGTCAGGAGGTTGACGATCACGCTGCCGCGTGCGGGAGGCGTCACGGCAGATCACAGCGCTCCCGTTGTGGTTGAGCTCATGAGATCGCGTCGCCCGATGCTACGCCCGATGGTCGCACCTGCTCTGTAGGGGATCAGGTTGCCGCCCGTGGGGATCGAGGTACGGCGCGGACGACGCCGCGTCGGCTTGCTGGCCGCCGGCGGCGAGACTTGGTGATCGCGCTTCCACTGCTCGATCGTCGCAAGGTCGAACCCAATGCGCGCCTTCGGCCCGTTGCCCATCCGAATCGCGCCGAGCTCTGCTGCGTGCTCGTACACCCACGGTGCACTGCGCCCGAGGAGACGCGCGACCTCGCCCACTTTGAGCACGCGCACAGAGGGACTCGGCCCGGCGTAGACCACAAGGCCACGATCGGCGAGCAGGTCGACGACGGCTTCTGCGATCGCGCGGATGCGGGTCGTCTCCTCGTCGGTCATGGGGCCCCTCCGAGGACAGCCTCGTCGACCTCGAGGAGCAGGTCGAGCAGCAGGATCCGCGTCTCTCCGAGGGCTGCACTCCAAGCGGCGCGACGCAGCGCATTGGCGAGGTCGCGACGCTCGGCCGGTGTAAGCTGGTCGACGTCGATCGCCAGGAACCTCACTTCGGTCTCCCCGTGGCCGCGTCCAGAACTTGCATCTCGGACTACAAGAGGGACGAGCGCCCGACTTGGCCCCCACTCGCCTCGGACGTGTCACCTGATGACGCGCACCGCGCTTCGCGGCAGCGGGCGCCGAGTGCTCCCTCTCCGAGGGTAAGGCCAGTGGGCGGGGCCCGACGCCGCGCGGCCCGCCCGGCCCGCCCGGCATCACTTACTTACAGTAGCCGGTAGTCGTAATAGAGCGGTACGAGGACCAGCTCACCCCTTGGCACCTAAGCCGCATCAGGGGGTGCGCGAACGGCGGATGCGCGCCCGCGCCTTGACGAGTGACTTGTTCACGTTGGTCATGGTGCGACCAGGGGTGAGCAAACGGATCTCCTCGTAGCTGTACCCCACGACCTTGAGGACGAAGTCGCGGCGCTGGCGTTCGGGCAGCGACGCCACCACACGCAGGGCCTCGAGCGCCTCGACGGCATCCTCGAGCGATCGCGGATCGGCGGTGATGTCGTGCCAGTCGCCGTCCTCGGAGCGGAGGCGCTCCAGGCGCGCGTCGCGGCGCTCGATGGCAGAGAGCCGGTAGGCCTCGTGAATGGCCACGGTCCGCAGCCAGCCGAAGATCGTGTGGCGGTCGGGCTGGCGGCGCAGGAGGATGCTCCAGGCGGTCTGGCAGGCGTCTTCGATCAGTTCGCGCGGCGCGCGGACGACGTGCGCGACTGCTCGGTGGAGCTCGCGGTGGTGTCGGCGGTAAAGCTCGTCTTCGTCGCCGTGGCGCGCCGGGAGCGCCGCCGTCGGGGTGTGTGGTTTGGTCGGGGGCTGCATGCGCCCCGACCCGGGTGAGTCCGGCCGGCGCCATTGCCCACCAGCGCGCGTTGTGCCGCGGTCCCGCCGGCCGGGCTTGCCCGATCATCGGGGCGGTGCAGCAACCCCGACCGAACTTGCACGCGAGCTACGCCGCGACGGCGTTATCCGGGAGCGCCTCGCTCGCGGGTTCGGAGTCCGGGTGGAGGGCGTGTTCGATGCGGCGCGCGATCGTGTCGATCGCCTCTGCGTATTCGCGGATTGCGTCGAGGGCGCCGTCTTCGCCCCAGCCGGCGACGTAGGGGATCGACTCGCCGCCGACGTCGAGCCCGACGGATCCCAGCACGCAGTAGGTCACGCAGTCGACGAGGACTTCGGCTTGTTCTCGGCCGTACTGCTCGTACCCGATGCCGAGCGCGTGCGCGACCTCGTGTACCAGGGTTCGGAGCTGGCGATTCGCCGGCCCGCTGCCGACGACGATCTCGTGACGCTTGGGATCGCACCAGCCGCCGGGTCCGCCGTCGGGGAGCTGACGGACGTCGACCGAGTACCCGAGCTCCGAGGCGATCTTGGTCAGCGGCCCGATCAGGTCGCGGTGGCTGTCGCCGGTAATCGGCTGGGCGGGCGGGGTCAACGGAACCGGCTCCATGCCCGGCAACGGGTCGGTCATGCTGACGTCGAAGACCGGGACGGTCCGGAAGAAGACCTTCTTCTCCCCGGTCTCCTCGCCGGCATCGTCGCGCTGCTTGATCGCGACGGGTGCGAGAATCCCGACCGCCTTCTGGCCCTTGCGCACGCAGCGGTTGAGCTGCAGGAAGGCGCGGAAGCCGGCGACATAGGTGGGGGTGATGCCACGGGCGTGGCATTCGATCGCGATCAGCCACTGGTTCCGGAGGCTGTAGCGGGC
>JAOPZQ010000582.1 GCA_025964075.1 Solirubrobacterales bacterium
GGTTCGCCGGCCGCGTCGGCGCCGCCGACCACGACGAGCACGCGCGCGAGCTCGCGGCGTTCGGGGTCGACGCGCGCCTGGGGGCCGACGCCGAACGGCCCACGGGGACGATTGTCGTCCTGGTGGGGGAGGACGGGGCGCGGGCGATGCTCACCGACCGCGGCGCGAACGAGGCCCTCGCGGCCGGCGACCTCCCGCCGTCGCTGCTCGACGGCGCGGCGCTGCTCCACGTCTCCGGCTACGCCCTCTTCGCCCCAGGGCCGCGCGCGGCGACGCTCGCGCTCGTGGACGCCGCCGGCGAGCGCGGCATCCCGGTCTCGGTCGACTGCGCGTCGGAGACGTTCCTCCGCGGCACCGGGTTCGCCGACTGGATCGAGGGCGCGACGCTGTGCTTCGCCAACGAGGCCGAGGCGGCGATCCTCACCGGCCTGACCGACCCGGCCGCGATGGCCCGCTCGCTCGCCGAGCGCCACCCCGTGGTGGCGATCAAGCGGGGCGCGGCCGGCGCGCTCCTCGGAAAAAGGGGTCAGACCCCTTTTTCCCTGCCGGCCGTCCCCGCCACCGTCGTCGATCCGACGGGGGCCGGGGACGCGTTCTGCGCCGGGTTCCTCGCCCGGTGGATCGTCGGCGAGGACCTCGAGGCCTGCGCACGGTCGGCGCTCGCCGCCGCGGCGCTCGCGATCGCCCGGCCCGGCGGCCGTCCTACGCCAGCGCCGGGATGATCTCGCGGCCGATCAGGTCCAGCACCTCGAGGTCGCGGTGGAGCACGTGCTGGAGCATGATCCGCTCGACACCGGCGGCCTCGAGCGTGCGCAGCTGCTCGAGCGCCTCGGGGACGGTGCCCACGATCCAGTGCTCCGCGCGGAGGGACGCCGCGGCGTCGTCCGGGGGGTCGCCGCGGAACTCGGCGACCTCGTGCGCCCGCCGCTCGACGTCGGCGCGCTCGGCGCCGATGACCATGCCCGTCATCAGCGAGAACGTGACCGTGTCGGGGTCCCGGCCGGCGGCCTCGCAGGCGGCGCGTACCGCGGCGCGGCGCTCGGCACAGGTGTCGGGCGGGGCGAAGATCGTGTTGTACTCGTCGGCCCACCGGGCGGCGAGCTCGACGCTGCGGGCCTTCGCCAGGCCGCCCATGATCAGCGGTGGATGCGGGCGCTGCACCGGCTTCGGCAGGTGGTCGGCCTCCGCGACCTCGTAGTGGCGGCCCGAGAACGCGAACGGGCTCTGCGTCCACTGGCCGTGCACGATCTCGAGCTGCTCGGCCAGGACCTCCATCCGCTCGCGCATCGGCGGGAAGGGGAAGCCGTAGGCCGCGTGCTCGCGGTCGTGCCATCCCGCTCCGAGCCCGACCTCGATGCGCCCGCCCGAGGCGTGGTCGGCCGTGACGGCCATCTTCGCGAGCACCGACGGATGGCGGAACGTCGCGGGGGAGACCAGGGTCCCCAGGCGGATCCGCTCGGTCAGCGGCGCCAGCGCGCACAGCGTCGCCCAGGCGTCGAGGGAGCCGCGCTGCTCCCGTTCCATCACCGACACGTAGTGGTCCGAGCGGAACAGCGCGTCGAAGCCGCCGGTCTCCGCGGCCACCGCGAGACGGCGCCAGTCCTCCCAGGTCACGTCCTCCTGGCCCTCGATCATCAGGCAGATCCGCACGCGAGGCTCCTTTCGGATTTCGACCGAATGCTAGGCCGCGGCCCAGGGTAAGCCGACCCGGCAACAGTCCAGCAAACGGGAGATGCCGAGTATGAGCCTCATCGACAAGATCACCGGTCGCGCCAAGAAGGCGGCGGGCGACGTCGCGAACGATCCGAGCCTGCGCCGCGAGGGCGTGAACGAGGAGCGCAAGGGCGACGAGAAGGAGAAGCTCGCGCGGGCCCAGGACAAGGTCGACGAGAAGGCCGCCGAGGTCGCGGACCTCGAGCGCAAGACGTGAGCAGACGGGGTCAGGTCTTGCGAGCGAACATCAAAACGACTTGCAGGAAGGCAAGGCCTGGCCCTATCCGGGGCTGCTCCGCGCGGCCACGAACTGCGCGAAGCCGTTCCCCCGCCGGCGGGCGTCCATGAGCCCTCGCCCCTCGAGGGCGGCGACGAGCTCGCCGGCGCCGAAGACGTGCATCCCGGTCAGCCGTCCCGCCAGCCGCTCGAGCGTGGGCAGGGGCGGCGGACCGGCCGTCGAGCTCGTGAGCAGCGCGACGCGGCCGCCCGGCGCGAGGACGCGGACGATCTCGTCGAGCGTCGCGTACGGGTCGGGGATGAGGTTCAGCGCCGCGAAGCAGCAGACGGCGTCGAAGGACCCGTCGCGGAAGGGCAGCGCCATCGCGTCGGCCCGGACGAAGGCGACCTCGCCCGTCGGCGTGTCCTGTACCGCGCGTTCGAGCATCGTCGGAGAGGCGTCGAGGCCGACGCACAGGCCGTCCGCGCCGACCGAGGCCGCGAAATCGCGGGTGAAGTTCCCCGGCCCGCACGCGAGGTCGAGGACCCGATCGCCGGGCCCGAGCTCGAGCAGCTGCGAGGCGATCCGCCGCTCGCCGGCGGCGCTCGTCCCGGTGAGGACGCGGCCCCAGGCAGGCCGCCACCAGCGCTCGTAGATCACCGGCAGCAGCCTGGTCAGCATCAGCCGCTGGGCCGGTCCCTCGACCCGAGGCGCGGCGCCGCCCATGAGGTCGAGATAGCCGCGCTCGGTGCTCGGCTCGGCCGGCGCCCGGGCGGGGTCGATCAGCTCCGGGACGCGTGTCAGCGCGTCCGCCGCGACGGTCACTCGACGAGGCTCGGCAGGGGGCGCAGGTCGTCGTCCCCCTCGCCGCGCACCTCGCCGCGCACGGCGATCGTGTCGAGGCGCGCGATCTCCTCCTCGCCCAGCACTCGCGCCGGGTGGTCGGGCGGCAGTCCCCGGATCAGCGCCCGGATCCGCTCGCGCAGCTGCAGGGCGAAGTGGGGCGTCGAGGCGCCCATGAGCTGGCGCACGTCGTCCACGGTGACCTCGTGGTCGGGACGAAGGCGGTCGGGTTGCTCGGCCTGGCTCAAGGCGTGGTCGTGGTGGTCTTCACCGGGGCGATCTCGAGGAGGTGGTCGATCGCGGCCTGGGTGGGCACCGAGATGGCGCTCCCGTCGCCGATCAGCCAGCCGTGATTGTAGACCCCGCGGGTCGGATCGCCCTTGTAGCCGGGCTGGATGTCGAGGAGGTAGGCGGCGAGCGCCGGCGGCAGCGGCGCCCGCCGCTCGACGAGGAGGAGCGGCCCGTAGGTCCCGGCGCCCGAGAGCGGCGCGGCCGCGGCGGCGTCGAGCGGTCGCCGGGTGCTCGCGAGCACCAGGCCGTGGCCGGGATCGCGGATCCCCCACCCGAACGTGGGGTCGCGGTAGCGGGCGAACGCGATCGCGTTCGCGACCGGGTCGGCGCCCGAGATCCGCGTGACCGGGCCGCCCAGGGTCGCGAGCTGGCGCTCGACCGCGGTCGGAATCACGGAGCGCGGACCGAGGACGTAGACGTGCGCGCCCTGGTGGGAGCGGATCGCCTGCTTGGTCGGCGCCGGCACCCCGGTGCTCGTGACGAACAGGATCGGGTCCCCGCTGCGCGCCGCCCAGCCGGCCGCGGGCATCGCGTAGGCCGGCGCGTTCGCCGAGACGACGACGACCGCCGGGCTCGGCTTGCCGGCCGCCGCGGTCTGGACGCGATCGATCGCCGCCGCGAGCGTGAACGGGTCTCGGGCGAAGGCGTCCGTCGCGCGCGTGGCGGCGGGGAGCTTCGGCACCGCGCCGACCCGGACGACGGTCGCGCCACCCGCGAGCGCCGAGCCGGTCGGACGCAACGTCCTCAGGGCCTGGTCGGTCGCCGGCGGCAGCTTGTCGGCGGGCGACAGGAGGATCGGCGCGTGGATCGGGGGGCCGCCGAGCACGGACGCCGCGAGGGCGCCCCGCCAGTCCGCCGTGGGCGCGAGGACGACCGCGGTCGGTCGGGTGTCGGGGCTCTGCGCCGGATAGACGGCCTGGGCCACGGCGGCGGCGTCGGCGACCGAGTCGGCGCCCGCGATCCGGGTCGTGTTCTTCGTCGCCACGGTGGGGACGCCGAGCTGCCCGACCGCCTGCTTCGACTTCCCGCTCGCCGGAGCGAAGGGCGGCGGCTTGGCGTTGCTGCCGCAGCCGGCGAGCGCGGCGAGGAGGACGAGGGCGAGCGGAAATGCGGCGTGGGGACGGACCACGGCCGGCACGTTATCCCGGCCGCGCGGAGCGCGTCCCCACCGGCCCGGACGATCAGCCTCGTGTACTACACTGAGAGACTGGATTGACTGGTCAGTCAATCCGCTCCACCCCGGACAGGAGCTCTCCTCGTATGGATTTCGCCCACAACGACGAGCACCGCGAGTTCCAGGACCTCTGTCATCGCTTCGCGGTCGAGGTGATGCGCCCGGTGGCCGCGCGCTACGACCGCGACCAGGAGGTGCCCTGGGACGTCATGCGCGAGGCGCGCGCCTGGGGCCTGCACGGCCTCGACTTCCTGCAGCGCGTCGCCACCGACGACGACGGTCAGATGGGCATCATCTACGCCGAGGAGCTCCACTGGGGCTGCGCCGGGATCGCCCTCGCGATCTCCGCCTCCGGGCTCGCCGCCGCGGGCATCGCCTCCTCGGGCACGCCCGAGCAGATCGCGAAGTGGGTGCCGGAGTGCTTCGGCACGGCCGACGAGCTCCAGATCGGCGCCTACGCGGTGACCGAGGCCCAGGCCGGGTCCGACGTCAAGTCGCTGCGCACGACGGCCAAGCGCGACGGCGAGGAGTGGGTGCTGAACGGATCGAAGGTCTTCATCTCGAACGGCGGCATCGCCGACGTCAACGTCGTCGTCGCCACCGTGGATCCGCACCTCGGCCATCGCGGCCAGGCGTCGTTCATCGTCCCCAAGGGCACGCCCGGCCTGGCGATGGGCAAGAAGGAGGACAAGCTCGGCATCCGCGCCTCGCAGACCGCCGAGCTCGTGCTCGAGGACTGCCGGATCCCGCTCGACCACCTCCTCGGCGGCATCGAGAAGCTGGAGCGCAAGCTCGAGCGCGCGCGCAGCGGCCAGACGGGCGGCTCGTCGAACGCGCTCGCGACGTTCGAGATCACGCGCCCGATGGTCGGAGCATCGGCGCTCGGCATCGCCCGCGCCGCCTACGAGTGGACGCTCGACTGGCTCGAGGGGCGCGCCGACGAGCGCGGCCCGCTGCTCGAGCAGCAGCACGTTCAGCAGACGCTGGCCGACGTCGCGACCGAGATCGACGCCGCTCGCCTGCTCGTGCAGCGCGCCGCGTGGATGGGCCGCAACGGGGTCCCGATGACCGGCGGTCAGGGTTCGATGAGCAAGCTCAAGGCCGGCGACGTCGCGATGTGGGCGACGACCGTGCTGATGGACCTCGTCGGTCCCGAGGCGGGCTCGCCCGATCACCCGCTCGAGAAGTGGTTCCGCGACGCCAAGATCTACCAGCTCTTCGAGGGTACGGCTCAGATCCAGCGGCTCGTCGTCGCCCGCATGCAGACGGCCGAGCGCCGGCGGGCGCGCGAGGAGTCCGCGACGCCGGAGCCCGTCCGCGCGTAGCCTCGGAAGGGACCCGCGGCCCCGTGGCGAACCACGGGCCATGAAGACTTCGCGCCGTAGTCCCGTCGATGTCCCCCCTCCCGGTCACTGGCGCTTCCGGCCGTCCGGACCGCGGCCCGCCCGCTTCGAGCAGGTGAGCGACGAGTCCCTCGGCCTGCTCCGCGCCCTGGCCTTCCATCGCGTCGACCACGTCGTCGTCGGCGCCACGGCGGGGGCGATCCACGGCGAGGACTCCGAGCCCGGGCCTCTCGCGATCGTCCCCGCGCCCTACGCGCGCAACTACGCGAAGCTCGCGGGGGCGCTCCAGGCGCTGCGCGTCGAGCTCCGCATCGAGGGCGACGAGCAGGGCCTGTCCTTCCTCCCGACGCCCGAGGCGCTGCGCCTCGGCCGCACCGCGCTCCGCTGCGAGGACGGCGACCTCGACGTCGTTCCCGATCCCCCGGGCACGACCTACGGCGAGCTGCTCGCCGACGCGCGGCGCGAGGAGCTCGAGCCGCGCCTCTACGTCGACGTCACCGCCCCCGGGCAGCTGACGTCACCCGAGCGTCTCGCTGCCGCCTGAGTCGGCGGTCGGGCCGCCCCGGTGCGTGAGGATCTCCTCGCGCTCGGCGAGCCGGTTGCGCCGCCGCAGCTGCGCCTCCCGCTCGCGGCGCTCCTCGTCGGGGGTCTCGACGATCAGCGGGGGCACCGCCATCGGGCGGCCCCGCTCGTCGACGGCCACCATCGTCAGGTACGCGGTGTTCGTGTGGTGCTCGACTCCCTCGCGGGGGAACTCGGCGGTCACCCGGACGCCGACCTCCATCGACGTGCGCCAGACGGCGTTGACCGAAGCGGAGAACGTGACGAGCTCGCCGACGTGGATCGGGACGAGGAACGTCATGCGGTCCATGCCGGCGGTGACGACGCGGAGGCGAGAGTGCTTGAGCGCCGAGAGGCCCGCGACCTCGTCGCACATCTTCATCACGATGCCGCCGTGCACGAAGCCGGCGGTGTTCGCGTCCTCGATCCCCATCCAGCGCACGAGCTGGGCGCGAGACGCCGACGCGAGACGTGCCTTCATGGCGGGGGATCGTAGGCGCTAGGCTTCGGGCCCACCCCCGACCCGCCGAGGAGGACTCGATGCCTGGGCTCACGGGACGGTTCTCCACCGTCGTCAAGGCGAAGATCAACAAGCTGCTCGATAAGGCCGAGGATCCGGGCGAGACGCTCGAGTACTCGTACCAGAAGCAGATCGAGCTGCTCCAGAACGTCAAGAAGGGCCTGGCGGACGTCGTCACGGCGAAGAAGCGGCTCCAGCTGCAGTCCCAGAAGCTCGAGCAGCAGGTCGTCAAGCTCGACACCCAGGCGCGCCAGGCGCTGGCCGCGGGGCAGGAGGATCTCGCCCGCGCCGCGCTCGAGCGCAAGACCTTCGCGCAGAACGAGCTCCAGTCGCTCGACTCCCAGGTGGCCGGCCTCGAGCAGCAGCAGCAGCAGATGGTCGACTCCGAGGCGAAGCTCCGGACGAAGATCGACCAGTTCCGCACCAAGAAGGAGGTCATCAAGGCGCAGTACTCGGCCGCCGAGGCCCAGGTGCGGATCTCCGAGGCCGCGACCGGCGTCGGCGAGGAGATGGCCGACGTCGGCCTCGCCATGCAGCGCGCGGTCGACAAGACCGAGAACATGCGGGCTCGCGCGTCCGCGGTCGAGGAGCTCGAGCGAGCAGGGTCGTTCGACGACATCACCGCGCTCGGCGACGGCCAGGACGACATCGACCGCCAGCTCTCCCAGCTCACGAGCGCGACCGAGGTCGACTCCGAGCTGGCGAAGATGAAGGCTGAGCTCGGCCAGGGCTCCGGCGCGCCGGCGGAGCTCGGCGCCGGCGGGGATGCCGCCGCCGGCCCCGCGCCCGCGGCCACCGAGACACCGACCAAGGAGGACTCTGCGTGATCGTCCGGATCGCCGGGGAGGGGCAGTTCCGCATCGACGAGGAGTGCGTCGCGCGGCTGAACGAGCTGGACATCGAGGCGGTCACCGCCGTCGAGCAGGGCGACGAGGACAAGTTCCACGAGATCTTCGCCCGGATGATCGACATCGTCCGGAGCGACGGGAAGCCGCTCGGAGACGACGAGCTCACCGGGAGCGACGTGATCATGCCGCCGGCGGACACGAGCATCGACGAGGCCCGCGGGGAGTTCACGGGCGAGGGCCTCATCCCCGGCTGACGGCTAGGTGCGCCCCGCGGGGCCGGTGGTACGGTCGGCCGGTCAACCGCTAACGAGGAGAGCGCGATGGCTGACGCGGGGTTGTTCCTGGGGTGGGGCCCGTCGGTCCGCGGACGCGAGGCGAAGGGCCTCGAGGTCTTCGGTGAGGCGCTCGAGTTCTACGGCCGCCTCGAGCAGGACGGCCGGATCGAGAGCTACGAGGCCGTGGTGCTCGAGCCGCACGGCGGCGAGCTCGCCGGGTTCTTCCTGATCCGCGGCTCGGTCGAGCAGATGTCGCAGCTGCGGGTGGACGAGGCGTTCGAGCGCCTGACCACGCGCGCGACGTTCATCGTCGAGGACATCGGCGTCGTGGGCGCCTACATCGGCGACGGGCTCACGCGCGCGATGTCGATCTACCAGGAGCAGATCGGCGCTCTGACCTGATCAGATCGGGATTCCCCAGAGGGGGAACCAGCGCTCGAGCTCGGGCTCGATCGGCAGCTCGTGGCCGATCTGGGCCTTCAGGCGCAGCTCGCGCTCGTTGTCGCGCTGCTCCGAGCTGCCCGGCGCCGGCACGAACGGGTAGAACGTGCCGCGCTTGTAGTTGTAGATGAAGTAGATCGGGCGGCCCTTCTCGTCCTCGAAGGCGAAGACCGCGCAGAGGATCCGCTCGCCGTAGCCGCCGGCCTGGAGCGCGCCGCTGACCGCGTTGATCCCGACGACGAGGTCGTCGAACTCCTCGTCGGCGAGGATCATCCAGCGGTAGCCGTAGGAGTCGTCGGTGCTCGTCACCTTCGTCCCCGAGTCCGCCGAGGTCCCCTCGACGACTTCCTCCATGTCCTTGACGATCGAGGAGAAGTCGGCCGTGTCGAGCGGCTGGAAGACGATGCCGGCCTTGCCCCGGGACTTGAGGCCGAGCGTGTCGGTCAGCGTCACGTAGACGGTCGACATCGCGAACAGCCGGTCGGGGGCCGGCGTCTTCAGCTTGCGCCGTCCCGTGATGACTTCGAGCAGGCCCACGAGGTGGGAGTCTACGCCGGAACGCCCTGGAGCTGGCGCTCGAGCCGCTCCAGCGCCGCCAGCCGCTTCTCCAGCGGCGGGTGCGTGGAGAAGAGATTCGCCAGCGACTGCTTCGCGCCCGCGGGGAAGATGTAGAACGCCTTGAGCTCGGCCGGAGCGCGCAGGTCGCGGGTCGGGATCTTCTCGATCGTGCCCGCGATCTTCACGAGCGCCGAGGACAGGGCGCTGGGGCGCCCGGTGATGATCGCCGAGCCGCGGTCGGCGGAGAACTCGCGGTAGCGCGAGAGGGCCTGCAGCAGCACGAACGAGACCGCGTAGACGAGCACGGAGACGAGCAGGAGGACGATGAAGCTGTTGTCGTTGTCGCCGTCGCCGTCGCTGTTCCCATAGCCGCCGCCGTAGCCGAAGCCGAAGAAGACGCCGGACTGGACGATGAACGAGGCGACCGTCGCGAAGAACGAGGCGATCGTCATGACCATCACGTCGCGGTTCTGGACGTGGGTGAGCTCGTGGGCCATGACGCCCTCGAGCTCGGCCGGCGTCAGGAGCTCCATCAGGCCGGTGGTCGCGCACACGGTGGCGGTCTTCGGGGAGCGGCCGATCGCGAACGCGTTCGGCATCCGGGTCTCCGCGATGGCGACCCGGGGCTTCGGCAGGTCGGCCTGGACGCACAGGCGCTCGACAATCGCGTGGAGCTGCGGCGCCTCCTGCGGGCTGACCTCACGCGCGCCCATGGCGCGGAGCGCCAGCTTGTCGGACGCGAAGAGCTGGAAGATCAGCAGGGCGCCGGCGATGACGGCGATGAGGACGCCGCTCGCGCCCGCCGCGAACAGGACGCCGATGAAGACGACGTAGACCAGTCCCAGCAGGAACAGCGTGAACGTCATCCGCAGCTGGAGGCCCGTGTCGCGGCCGAAAGAGGTCGGGCGGGGGGACATTTCGCTCCAATGGTAGGGAACGGCGCCTAACAGGTGCCTAAAGTGAGCTTACGGGCGGCCCCAGGTCAGGCTCGACCCGTCCCCGAAGACCTCGTCGAGGAGCTCGGCCGGCGGCGGGCGCCCGAGACGCTGCTCGAGCGAGGCGCTCACCGCCTCGCGGCCGTGGCCGGCGATGGCCATCTCGATGGCCAGGAGCCGGGCGCTCGCCGGTAAGGCGGGGCCCGCCCGCTCGGGCGCTCCGGGCGGCCCGGCCTGGGGCTCCGCGGGGGCTTCCGCGTCCTCGCGGAGGGTTCGCGCCAGCTCGCTCAGCGTCAC
>JAOPZQ010000607.1 GCA_025964075.1 Solirubrobacterales bacterium
ATCCGCGCGATCGACAACCTCTGGCCGGTGTGGCTGGCCGGGTCCTTCGCGCTGCCGTTCGCCGTCGGCTGGGCGATCGGCGGCTCGCTCGTCGCCGGGCTCACCGCGCTGCTCTGGGGCGGCCTCGTCCGGGTCTTCCTGCTGCACCACGTGACCTGGTCGATCAACTCGGTGTGCCATTTCTTCGGCCGCCGCCGCTTCCAGACCGACGACGAGTCCCGCAACGTGGCCTGGCTGGCCTGGATCTCCTTCGGCGAGGGGTGGCACCACAACCACCACGCGTTCCCCACGTCGGCGTTCCATGGCCTCCGGCCCGCCGAGGCGGCGCTCGACCCCTCCGGCCTGATCATCCGCGTCCTCGAGAGGCTCGGCCTGATCTGGAACGTGGTCCGGGTCTCGCCGGAGCGCCAGGCCGCGAAGACCGTTCAGGCCTTCTCCAGCGGCGCCATCGTCAGCCCGGCGTCGCGGAGCTGCTCCCAGTAGAGCTCGGCGGGCTCCTGGAGCCCGCTGTAGACGATCGCCCGGCCGGTGTTGTGCACCTGATCGGCGATCGCGTAGCCGCGACTGAGGTCGACGCCGGGAATCCACCGCGCGAGCGTGTGCGCCACGTGGTCGAAGGTGTTGTGGTCGTCGTTGAGGACGATCACGCGCCACGCGCCCCCGAGCCCACTGCCCGGACCGTGCGTGCGGGGAAGCTCCACCGTCTGGGACATCTCGGCCCGAGGATACCCACGGGAGGGATGACTCGCGACGTCGATCGCCAGGTTCTTAGGCGGCGCGCTCCTCGCGCTTTCGCCAGTAGCGCTCGAGCCCCGCGTAGAGCTGCTCCGGCGCCGCCGCCTGGACGAACGAGGCCACCGTGTCGGGGTCGCCGGCGCGTTCGAGCTCCTCGCTCACCGCGGCGACGAAGCCCGCCTCGCCGCGGTCGCGGGCGAGCTGCGCCCACGAGTCGAGGCGTCGACTCATCTCGGCGAGCTGCGCCGGCGGGTCCTCGCCGGCGCCGAAGTGGGTCATCGCCAGGCGCGCCGGCCGCCACGCCGCCACGGTGTCGAGCGACTGGTGCCACAGCTCGAGGTCGATGTCCGGCGGCGGCATCGGCGGCACGACGAACCGTGTGGGCGGGATCTGCACGCCGCCGACGTCCCCGACGAACGCGGTGCCCGACTCGGCGTGGAAGTAGCTCACGTGGTGGGAGGCGTGACCGGGCGTGTAGGCGACCTCGAAGCCGCCCTCGAGCTCCTCGCCGCCGGTGAGCACGTGCATGTTGGCCTCGGGGACCGGCACCATCTCGCCCCACAGCCGCTCCATGTCGTCGCCGTACAGACGCGTGGCGCTCGACATCAGCTTCGAGGGATCGATCAGGTGCGCCGCGCCGCGTTCGTGCACGAACACCTGCAGGTCGGGCCAGCGCTCGACGAGCGAGCCGGACGCGCCGGCGTGGTCGAGGTGGATGTGCGTCAGGTACAGCGCGCGCGGCCGGTCGTCGCCGATCTCGGCCAGCAGTGTCTCGACCGTCGACGTCGGCCCGGGATCGATCAGCACGTCGCCGACCTGCCAGCAGCAGATCACGCGGTCACGGCCGAGGTGCATGACGTCGATGGCGCGCATCGCGCGATCCAGCCTAGACAACGCGGTTAGGGTTCTCCCCACGATGCCCGCCCAGGAAGACCCGGACCTGATCCCCGCCGGCGAGACGGCCTACCGGCTCGAGCTCACCGCCGCGCAGCTCAAGATCACCCACACCGCGCTGAAGGTGCTGCGCGACGACCTCGGCCACGACGAGCACGACGTCCGCGTGATCGCCGACGAGGTGCTCGCGAAGCTCCCGGACGAGCACGCCATCCGGGCGATCGACATCACGCGCGGCCGGTAGGCCCGTCGGGCTCAGCGGGCGGCGCGGCGCTTGACGCCGACAGGCCGCCCAAGGTACCTTGCAATGCATGGTACGGGCGAGCCGCGAAGCATCGCTCTCCCAGCTCCGGCGCGGCGTGTTGGAGTTCTGCGTCCTCGCGCTCCTCGAAGGGGAAGAGCGATACGGCTTCGAGCTCGTGCGCACGCTGTCCGAGGCCGAAGGCATGGTCACGACCGAGGGCACGCTGTATCCGCTCCTCGGCCGCCTCCGCCGCGAGGGCGTCGTCGAGACCACCTGGCGGGAGTCCCCGGCCGGCCCGCCCCGCCGCTATTACCGCCTCACCCCACAGGGTCGCAGCGTCCTCGCCGCGTTCACCGGCGACTGGACACGCTTCCGCGACGCCGTCGATGCCGTCCTCGGAACGACAGGAGTCCGCTCATGAGAACCGCGACGATCCACCCGCTCGTGGCGGACTACCGCCACCGGCTCCGGCGCGCCGCCCGAGCGCTGCCCAGGGCGCGGCGTACGGAGCTCGTGGCCGAGATCGAGGCGCATCTCGAGGAGGCCCTGCCCCCTGACCCGACCGAGATCGAGGTCCGGAACATGCTGGAGCGCCTGGGCGAGCCCGAGGAGATCGTCGCGGCGGAGGATCCCGACATCGCCCCCGCAGCGGCGCGCGCCCGCGCCGGATCGCTCGAGTGGTTCGCGATCGTGCTCCTGCTCGTCGGCGGCCTCGTCGTCCCCGTCCTCGGGTGGGGCGTCGGCGTGGTGCTGCTGTGGAGCTCTCGCGTGTGGACCCGGCGCGAGAAGCTGATCGGCACGTTCGTCCCGCCCGGGGGCCTGTCGCTCGTGGTGCTGGCGCTCGTCCTCGGCGTGGGGGTCTCGAGCGAGACCTGCAGCGGAGGAGGCGGATCGGGCGGTCAGACGACCGAGCAGTGCACCGGCGGCATGAGCACGCCGCTGCAGGTGGTGTTCGTCGTGCTCCTGGTCGCCGGGCTCGTGCTGCCGTTCGTGACCGCTACGTATCTCGGTCGGCGCGCTCAGCGGGCGCGGTAGGCGGCTCGATCGCCTCGGTCGGCGGCGGCGCGATCGCCTCGTCCGCCAGGTCGAGCTCCACGACCGTCTCGGGCGCCGGCGGCTCTTCCGGCGGGAAGCGCTCGATCCCGCTCTCGGCGACGGCGAGCATGGCGTCCGCGAGCTTGCGCGTGTCCTCGAGCAGCCGCGTGCGCTCCACCCACACTCGGTCGGTGTCGTCGTCGATGGACTTCAGGCCCTTGCGGGCCTCGACGACGATCGCCTCGGCCTCGACTCGGGCGCGCTCGAGGCGATCCTCGGCCTCGGCCCGCGAGCGGGTGACGAGCTCGTGCGCCGTCTCATGGGCGCGCTTGAGGATCCCGGACGTCTCCTCCCCGACCCGCTCGAGCGCCCGCCTCACCGCCGCCTCGGGCACGCGGGTCGCCTCGAGCTCCGCCACGAGCTGCGCCACCCGCGCGACGTAGGCGTCGACCTCGTGGCGGTCGTAGCCGCGCAGCGCAATCGCGAACTCGGGCGAGGCGACGTCCTCCAGTGGGTGATACGGAATCCGCTCGAGAGGCTCGGCGACCTCCTGGATCAGGGCGTGTTCATCCGCGGCCATGTGCTCCTCGGGCATGCCCGGGGTCTTACCGAAAGCGACTCCGACGTAACATTGGGGAAATATGAGCGTGGCGAAGCACCGACTTTCGGAGCCCGACCGTCCGTGGATGATGCGGACCTACTCGGGTCACTCGAGCGCGAAGAAGTCCAACGAGCTCTACCGGGGCAACCTCGCCAAGGGCCAGACCGGGCTCTCGATCGCGTTCGACCTGCCGACGCAGACCGGCTACGACCCCGACCACGAGCTCGCCGCCGGTGAGGTCGGGAAGGTCGGGGTGCCCGTCGCCCACGAGGGCGACATGGCGACGCTGCTCGACGGCATCCCGCTCGACGCGATGAACACGTCCATGACGATCAACGCGACGGCGGCGTGGCTGCTGGCGCTCTACATCACGGTCGCGGAGGAGAACGGCGTCGATCCGGGCGCCCTCCAGGGCACGACGCAGAACGACATCATCAAGG